>NZ_JBWKFL010000006.1:130456-177925 GCF_056434305.1 Streptomyces sp. NPDC044061
GCCGGGTAGGAAGGCTACGTAGGACGGGGCTCTCTCCCCTGGGCGCCCCCCTCTTCGGGGCCCTTTTTCCTCTCTTCTCCCCCCGGGGTGGTCGTGGGCCCCCCCCCGGGGGGGGGCCCCCCCCCCAGCCGCGCACCGGGGCCCGCGCCCGCCGGTCAGCCCTTGGTGGTGCACTTCGGCAGAGCGGCGGTGTCTCCGCTGCGGATGTCCTTCAGCGAGTCGAGGGCGTCTGCGATGGTCTTGACCTTGACCAGGGTGAGCCCGCCCGGGGTGTCCTTGGCCGCGGCCGCGCAGTTGTCGGCCGGCGTCAGGAAGTACTGGGCGCCCTTGTTGCGCGCCCCGACGGTCTTCATCTCGATGCCACCGATCGGCCCGACCGTGCCGTTGTCGTCGATGGTCCCGGTGCCGGCCACGAACTTGCCGCCGGTGAGGCTGCCGGGGGTGAGCTTGTCGTAGATGCCGAGCGCGAACATCAGTCCGGCGCTGGGGCCGCCGACGTCGGCGAGCTTGATGTCGATGCTGAAGGGGAAGGTGTGGTCGGTTCCGGCGGAGATCCCGACGATGGCCCGCTTGGCGCCGCTGTCGTGGGAGGTCGTCGTGGTGATGGTGACGTTCTGGGTCTTCGTCGCCGTCGCGTGCTGCTTCTCGGCGGCGGCCTGCTCCTTGGTGGGGACGACGGTGAAGACGACGTTCTGCCCGGCCTTGTGCTTGGTGACGAGCTTGGCGACGTCGGACGGCTGCTTGACCGCCGTCCCGTCCACGGCCTTGATCACGTCACCGGCGTGCAGCCTGCCCTGGGCCGGGGAGTCCTTGACGACGGTGGAGACGATCACCCAGGACTTCACCGGGACGCCCAGTTCCTTGAGCGCGGCGACCTTGGCGCTCTCCTGGGACTGGCTGAACTCCTCGGCGTTCTCCTGGGTGGACTGCTCCTCGGTCTTGCCGTCCGGGTAGAGGGTGTCGTGGGGCACGATCTTGCTGTCGTGCGCCAGCCAGCCGTAGACGGCCTCCACCAGGTTCATCCGGAAGTCGGCGCTGGTGACCCGGACGGTGGTCATGTTCAGGTTTCCGTCCGCCGCGTAGGTCTTGTGCCCCGCGATCTGCAGCACCGGTTCGCCCTCGTGCTGCCCGAGCGTGTTCACGGTCGGCCCGGGGGACATCTCCGCGTACGGCACGGGGATGAGCACTCCCGCGCACAGGAGCGCGATCAGCATCAGGGTGGAGGCGAGCATCGTCGCGGTGCGGCGTGGCATGCCACGACAGTACGGGACGCCTCTGTCAGCGCACCGTCAGGGCACCTCTGTCAGGCACCGCGCGGGCCCGTGTGGGACCTCTCCATGGCCTCGCGGAACCGGGCGTACCCGTCCAGTTCGGGCCCGTCGCCGCGGGCCTTGCGTGTCCGGTTGGCCCAGCTGCCCCACAGACCGGCACCGACCGCGGCCACGAACGGAATCAGCAACCAGGCAAGAGCCGCCATGCCGACCTCCCTACCCCATGAGCGTCCGCAAGTGAGTGATCAACAGATTAACCATCTGCACTGACAACGCTCACGGGAGGGGGGCGGTTACGCAACCGGAGGTGGCTGTGGGCCGAACGTGAACAGGGGTGCGAACGAGGTCAGCAGGCGCCGACCCACTCCTCGGTCCCGTCCGAGAACTTCTGGTGCTTCCAGATGGGCACCTCGTGCTTGAGGTCGTCGATCAGCTTGCGACAGGCCTCGAAGGCCTCGCCCCGGTGCGGGCAGGACACGCCGACGACGACGGCGAGATCCCCGACCGCGAGGTCTCCCACCCGGTGGACCGCGGCCAGCGCCCGCACCGGATACTCGGCGACGACCTTCTCGGCGATCCGCCGCATCTCGGCCTCGGCGCTGGGGTGGCAGGAGTACCCGAGCGTGTCGACGTCGGCTCCCCCGTCGTGGTTGCGCACGGTGCCCACGAACAGCGCGATACCGCCGGCGGCGTCGTCCCCGACGGCCCGGAACACCTCGTCCACGGACAGCGCGGTCTCCCGGATGCCGATCAGCTTGATGGGATCCTGAGCCGCCTGCTCACCGGGGTGATCGTTCGTAGCTGCCATACCGTCCATCGTGCCGCATGCCCCCGACCCCCCGGAATACAACTTTCACCATGCACGCGCGCGTGAGCGTTTGGAGCCTCCTACAGGGAGCCGCTTCGCGGGACGGCGAGCGGGGGGGACCTGGGGCCGGTGCCAGGTCACTTCCCAGCCCACCGAGCCGGGCCAGGGTCACTTCTCGGCCCAACGAGTCGGGTGGTGAGTGGCACAGGCGGGGTCCAGGGGGCGGGAGCCCCTGGTGGGGTTCGAGGGGCGGAGCCCCTTGCCTCAACGCCGCCGAGCCTTCCGAGCCCGCCGAACCACAGCGGCGGCGCCCAGCAGAGCCACCGTCGCCCCAGCCGCACCCGCGGCCGTCGCGTCCTTCCGCCCCAGCCGACGCCCGGCGACCGTATGCCGCCCGGAAACCTCCTCCAGCAGCTCCGCGAGCACCTCCTCGTTGGTCCACCGCGGCCGCCACCCGGCATCGTGCAGCCGGCTCCCGCTCACCACCCAGGGGTACATCGTGTACGCCAGATCCCCCGCCGGAGACGGCGTGAGCCCGATCCGGTGCAGCCGGGCGGCAGCGCCGAGCGCGACCGCCGACGGCAGCTCCATCCGCCGGATCCCGCTCAGCTCCTCGACCTCCTCCTGCTCCAGCCAGCCGTCACAGCCGACGGACAGTTCCCCGTCGACCTTCTCGAGAACGGCGTACTCCAGGGCGCTGCACAGGTCCTCGACGTGACAGAACTGCCATGCGGGCCGCGACCCGGCGACGACGAGCAGTCGAGGCGACTCGAAGTACCGGGTCAGCGCGGTGTCCGTGCCCCCGACCAACACGGCGGGCCGCACCACGGTGACGTTCAGCCCCGGATGCGCCCGCGGAGCGCGCCGCCCGAGCCGCTCGATCTCCAGCAGGTCCCCCACCCCGGTGGCCTCGGCCGTGGCCCGCAGCTCCGCGTCCTCCGACAGCGGCAGCTCGTTGTCCGGCAGCGCCCCGTAGACCATCGCGGACGTGCACAGCACCACTCGGTGCACCCCGGCGGCCGCGGCGGCGGTCAGCACGGTCTGCGTCCCCCGGACGTTGTAAGCGGTACGCGCGGCCGTGTCGCTGCCGAGGTCCAGGTCGAGCGCCAGATGCACCACCACGTCCGCGCCCCGCAGCTTGTCCGCGATCGCGGGGTCGCGCACGTCGAGGATGTGCCACTGCGCGGACGCGCACTCCCCGCGCCGCTCGTCGATGGCGATGACCTGCTTGATCTCCTCGGAGGCGGCGAGCCGCTCGGTGAGCAGGGCGCCCACCCCGTGGGCGGCGCCGGTGACCGCGACGACGGGCCCGCGCACGGCGGGAGGGGTTGACGGGTTTCGCGCTGCGCGAACCTGCGGATCTGGGGAACTCACCGGGCGTCTCCAGCGGTTGTCTTCAGTACGAGCGCGAGTGACGCGTACGTACCAGGTGCATCCATCCTGCCGCAGGCCTTCCGAGGACGAAGCACCGAGGCCCGATCGGGTCCGGGTGTCTACGCTGGGTGGTGTTGTCGGGCAGCCGCGCCGCCGGAGAGAGACCGGTGGCCTTACCAGCCGAGGAACCCCGTGAGTGACACCCCATTCGGATTCGGCCTTCCGCCGGAGGAGCCGGAGGACGGCGACGAGGGCAAGAAGAAGGACCAGCAGAGCGGTGGTGGGCAGGGACCGGCCAACCCGTTCGGTTTCGGGATGCCCGGAGCCGGAGGCTTTGGCGGCCCCGGCGCCGACAATCCGCTCGCAGCGATGTTCGGCTCCCTGAACCCCACCGACCTGGGCGCCGCGTTCCAGCAGCTGGGCCAGATGCTCTCCTACGAGGGCGGTCCGGTGAACTGGGACATGGCCAAGCAGATCGCCCGCCAGACGGTCTCCCAGGGCACCCCGGACGGCGTGAAGGACGCGAGTGTCGGCCCCGCGGAGCGCTCCGCGGTCCAGGAGGCCGTTCGCCTGGCCGACCTGTGGCTGGACGACGCGACGTCCCTGCCGTCGGGTGCCGCGTCGGCGGTCGCCTGGTCCCGCGCGGAGTGGGTCGAGGCGACCCTGCCCGCCTGGCAGGAGCTGGTCGACCCGGTCGCCGAGCGGGTCGGCGCGGCCATGGGCGACGTCCTGCCGGAGGAGATGCAGGCCATGGCGGGCCCGCTGATCGGCATGATGCGCTCGATGGGCGGTGCCATGTTCGGCACGCAGATCGGGCAGGCCGTGGGCGTGCTCGCGGGCGAGGTCGTCGGCTCGACCGACATCGGCCTGCCGCTGAGCCCGGCCGGCAAGGCCGCGCTGCTCCCGGCCAACGTGGAGGCCTTCGGCAAGGACCTCGGCGTGCCGCAGGAGGAGGTGCGGCTCTACCTGGCCCTGCGTGAGGCCGCCCACCAGCGTCTCTTCGCGCACGTGCCGTGGCTGCGCTCGCACCTGTTCGGCGCGGTCGACGGGTACGCGCGCGGGATCAAGGTCGACACGGCCAAGCTGGAGGACGTGGTCGGCCAGTTCGACCCGCAGAACCCCGAGCAGCTGCAGGACGCCCTTCAGCAGGGCATGTTCCAGCCCGAGGACACGCCCGAGCAGAAGGCGGCCCTGGCGCGTCTGGAGACCGCTCTGGCGCTCGTCGAGGGCTGGGTGGACGCGGTGGTCCACGCGGCCGCGAAGCCGCGTCTGTCGTCGGCCGACGCGCTGCGCGAGACCCTGCGCCGCCGCCGCGCCACGGGCGGCCCGGCGGAGCAGACGTTCGCCACGCTGATCGGCCTGGAGCTGCGCCCGCGCAGGCTGCGCGACGCCTCCCGTCTGTGGGCCTCGCTCACGGACGCGCGCGGTGTCGACGGCCGGGACGCCCTGTGGCACCACCCGGACATGCTGCCGACGGCCGGCGACCTGGACGACCCGGACGGTTTCGTGCACCGCGAGCAGCTGGACTTCTCCGAGCTGGACAAGATGCTCGGCGAGGCGGCGGGCGGCTCCGCGGACAGGCCCGACCTGCGCAAGAAGGACGACGAGACCGAGGGCGACGACACCGAGTGAGCCTGCGTGACGACACGGTCCTCGTACTCAAGGGGTACGAGGGCCGGGAAGAGCTGCGCCAGGTCTACCTGGACCACCTGACGGCCCACCCGGACGGCATGTGGAAGGCCTGCAAGGACGGGCACATCACGGCCAGCGCTCTGGTGATCGACCCGGAGCGGGGCCGGGTGCTGCTCACGCTGCACCGGAAGCTGCGGATGTGGCTGCAGATGGGCGGCCACTGCGAGCTGACCGACACCACACTCGCCGGAGCGGCCCTGCGGGAGGCCACGGAGGAGTCGGGCATCTCCTCCCTGCGCCTGCTGGACGGCGGCCCGGTGCGCCTGGACCGTCACCACACGCCCTGCGCCTGGCACCTGGACGTTCAGTACGCCGCCATCGCGTCGGCCGGCGCCGTGGAGGCGATCAGCGACGAATCCCTCGACCTGCGGTGGTTCGCCTACGACGAGGTGGCCGGTGTGGCCGACGAGTCCGTCGTACGCCTCGTGGAGGCGACCCGCGCCAGGCTCTGAACGCAGAAGGGGTGACCGCCGGCGCGGTCACCCCTTCTGCGTTCACCTGCGCTCAGCTCCAGACGTTCCCCTGGTTCTGGCCGCGCGCCCCCTGCTGCCCCATGCCGAACTGCGCGGCGAGGCCCTGCCCGATCGCGGCGTTCTGCGGCGGCAGCAGCTCGCTGGGCTGCACCAGCGCGAACCCGGAGCCCATGAAGCTCAGCTCCCAGCCCTCACCCGTGTTGCCGCGCCGCCGCCACACGCCCGAGGAGTGCGTCTGGGCCTGCATCTGCACGCGCAGCCCCGTGGACCAGGCGACGATCGCGTCGGCGTCGCAGTTGACGTACTTGTCGGGCGTGACCTGCATCAGCAGCGGCGCACCCGAGGTCATCAGGGCCACCTTGCCGCGTCCGGTGATGTTGAGCTGGTACTTCCCGGACCCTGAGATGCCGTAGAGGCTGTCGACCGCGATGACCTCGTGGTGCAGCGACGAGTCCATGGCGAGGACGTAGCTGCTGTCCACCGTCAGCCCGTCCTGCTCGACGTCCATGACGTGCACGCGCTGGGCGAGGTTGGCGAGGTAGACCGTGCCCTGCCCGTGGCAGCGCATCAGGTCCAGCCCCTCACCTGTGTACGCACGCGCGCGTGCCTGGCTGTTGCTGCGGTACTCGGCGTCGAACTCGACGAGTCCCTGGTAGGCGACCATGGTGCCCTTGCGGGCGAGGATGTCGTCGTGACCCTCCAGGGCGACGCGGAGCATCTGCTTGTTCTGCAGGCTCCAACGCTCCTGTGTCTGCGAGTCGTTGTGGGCGAAAAGCGGGCTCTGCATGATGTTCTGACTCCCCCTCAGCCCCGGAACCGAAGGCGGTCGGTGCTGTCCTCGCTGGGCTGGACGACGACGATGCCCTGACCGGAGAAGGCCATCTGGTAGGCCTCACCGCTGCCCCGGCCGATCAGCGACTGCGCCTTGAAGCTGCGCTTGCCCTTCACCTTCAGGTTCGGCGACCAGGCGACGAGCGCGTCGGGGTCGACGTAGGTCTCGTCCTCGCCACCGCCGCAGTCGACGACGATCGGCTTGCCACGGGAGGTCAGCGCCACCCAGCCCTGCCCGGAGATCTTCGTGTTCCACAGGCCCTGCCCGGCGAACTTGGCGAGCCCCTTGACGCGTTCCACGCCCCAGGTGAGGTGGGCGTCGAAGGCGAGCAGGTTGGTGGCGTTGACGGAGATGCCGTCGCCGTTGAGGTTGATCACGACGACGTCGGCGCCGTAGTCGGCGAGGTAGAGCAGTCCGTCGCCGGAGCACTTCATCAGCGGGGCGCCCTCGCCGGTGATCCAGTCCCGGGCGATCTGGCGGACGGCCGGCGGGTTGGGCTCGTACTGGACGAAGCCTTCGTAGGCGACCATCGACCCCACGCGCGCGAGGAGGTCGTTTCCTGTCTGCATGGCGACCTTCAGCATGTGGTTGCCGTGGTTCTCCATGCGGGCCGTGACGGGTGCGGGGGCAAAGCCCGCGAGCGGCTGGTTCATGACGGGCTCCCCTTAGACCTCGTAGGGCTGGACGACGATGAAGTTGCCGGGCGCGCCCCGGAACTGGAGGTTCACGCTCTCCCCGGTGTCGCCCGGGTAGGCGTTGCGGCGCATCCGGACCTGGCTGGAGACGATCACCTGGGAGGCGGCCGACCAGGCGACCACCGCGTTGCAGTCGGCGAAGGTCGTGGGCGTCACGGGCAGCACGACGGGCGTGCCGTGCGTCTTGACGACGATCGTTCCGGTGCCCTGGAACTGCATCGTGAACAGCGCGCCACCGGGGATGCCGTGTCCCTCGATGCGGCGGACCTCGTACTGCAGGCTCTCGTCGAAGGCGAGGACGTTCTCGGCGGAGACGCAGATCGCGTCGCCCTGCAGCTCGACGGGGTGCAGATGGGTGGAGTTCTCGGCGAGGAACACCTGGCCCTGGCCGGTGCAGCGCATCAGCTGCATCTCCTGGCCGGTCGCGCTGCCCACGAGCCGCCCGGCGAACCCGGCGCCCTTGTAGCTGAAGTCGACCTTGCCCTGGTAGAGCACCATGCTGCCCTGCCGGGCCAGCACGGGCTGCCCGCCGATGCCGAGGTCGACGCGGATCAGCTTGCTGTTCTGCGAAGTCCAGCGCTGCCCGGTCGGCGTCTCCTTGAACTTCTGGAGCGCCGCCGACACCCCGGCACCGCCCTGGGGTGCGCCCTGCGGCACTCCGTAGGGAGTGGTCTGCTGGCCGGGGACCTGGCCGTAGGGGGGCTGCTGGCCGTAGCCCGGGGGCATGGGGGCGCCGGGCTGGCCGCCGTAGGAGGGCGGCTGCTGGCCGTAGCCGGGAGGCATCGGCGCGCTCGGCTGGCCACCGTACGACGGCTGCGGCGGCTGCCCGTAGGGCGCGGGCGCCGGTGCCGGGGGCGGGACCGTGCCGCCGGTCAGCGGGGCGATGACCGTGGGCGCGCCGTGCACGTTCGGGGCGGGCGCCGGGGCCGGGGGCGGGGGCGGCGTGGCGCCGGGCGGGGCGAAGCCCTGCGGAGCGGGCGCCGGGGCCGGCGCGGGAGCGGGCGCGGGCGCGGCGGGGACGCCGAACGCGGGCGGCGCACTGGACTGCGCGGGCGCGGCGAAGCCGGGCGCGGCGCCGGGCTGCGGCTGCTGCGGGGCGGCGGGCGCCTCCTCCTCCAGCACCTCGCCGCCGAAGTTCTTCAGCAGCGCCTCCAGACCGCCGTCGAAGCCCTGTCCGACCGCGGCGAACCGCCACACGTCCTTGAAGTAGAAGTCACCGAGCATCACGGCCCGCTCGGTGGAGAACTCCGAGCCGTCGAAGGAGTACCGCGCGACCTCCTCACCGCCGGCCACGATGCGCAGATATCCGGGGTTGATCTGCGACATCTGCCCGGCGCCGTCGAGGGTCGCCGTGAAGGACAACTTGCGGATGTGGGAGGGAACCCGGTCCAGCGTCACCCGGAACGACTCGGTGTCGCCCGACTGGTTCCCCAGCAGCTGGATGGACTCCTCCGGGGACTTCGGCTGGTTGAAGAAGACGAAGTACCGGTCGTCCGAGAGGCGCTCGTCGGCGTCCAGACCGAAGCAGCTGATGTCGAAGGTCAGTCCGGGGGCGGAGATCTGCACGCCTACGTACAGATCCGTGCCCGCCGTAAGGTCACTGATCCTGGCCTTGTGGCCGCGTTGGAATTCCCTGGCCATGCGTTACGACCGTCCCCCATCCCGAATGTGAGTGCGTCGCGCCAGGCTAACGGCAAACCCCGACAACGGACGCAGCCGGTACAGACCCGGTACACAACCGCGTCCGGGGACGGATCTACGGAGCCCTGCTCACTCTCCGCGGACACCGGGCAGATGCGGCAGCCGCTCGGCGGCCACCACGCCCTCGAGGTAGCCGCGGGCCCGCTCGGTGCGCGGGTAGGACTCCAGCAGCCGCCAGAAGTCCGGCCCGTGACCGGGCACCAGCAGATGGGCCAGCTCGTGGCACAGGACGTAGTCGACCACGTACTCCGGCATCCCCTGCAGCCGGTGCGAGAGGCGGATGCTGCCCTCGGCCGGAGTGCACGAACCCCAGCGGGTGTTCTGGTTGGTGACCCAGCGCACCGACGCGGGCCGGGCCCGGCCGCCGAAGTACTGGGCCGACAGCCGCTCGGCACGCTCCGTCAGCTCGGCGTCGCCCAGCACCCGTTTGCTCTCCTGGGCGGCGAGTTTGTCGAGCATGACGGTCACCCAGCGCTGTTCCTCCGCCTCGGACATCCGGGCGGGGATCAGCACGACGGTGCGATCGCCCTCGCGGTACGCGGAGACGGTACGGCGGCGCCGAGTACTCCTGCGGACCTCGATCGCGCTCGCCCCCGAGCCGCTCGGCGGCTGGCTCGTCGTGCTGCGCTGTGACTTTCCGGCGCGGTGCAGGGGGTCGGCGGGCACGCCCCGACGTTACCCGCTGAACAGGGCCGAAGTCCCGGCTCCGGAACGGTTGGATCCCGATGCCCCACCATGCGTTTGATTTGTACGACCGATATGCCCGACTGGCCCGACCGGTTCATATGACGATCACCCCCCGCCTGTGGACAACTCCCGCCGGCCCCCACCTCGACCCGGCATCCTGGCAGGCGTCGACGGAGCACGACCGACTCCGCCGACATCACCCATGCAGTCACTCAACAGACTTTCCAGGGCAATTCAAGACACACGGGGGCCCGACATGCATCCGATGGTGAAGCCCGCGCTGCGGCGCGGCTGGCGCGACCTCAACACCGTGCAGTTCGGCATGACACCCGCGCACGCGATGACACTGGGCCCCATGGACACGGCCACGGGCAGCTTCCTGGACCTCCTCAACGGCACCCGAGGACTGCCACTGCTGCGCGAGGAGGGCCGGCGCATGGACCTGCCCGACGACCACGTCGACGCCCTGGTGGAGCGACTGGCCCACGCCGGCCTGCTCGACGACACACGCGGCGGCGGACCAGCCGCGGACGCACTGCGCGAAAGAACGGACGTCCTGGAGCGACTGCGCCCCGACCTCGCCTCACTGTCCCTGACGGCTTCCGGGCCCGGCGACGCCCTCGCCCGGCTCGCGGCCCGCCGCTCCCTGCGCGTCCAGGTACGAGGCGCGGGACGGGTCGGGGCCGTCCTGGCCTCGGTGCTCTCCGGCGCGGGCGTCGGCGAGGTCGACGTGCGCGACGTGGGACGCGTCGAGCCGTGGGACGTGGCCCCGGGCGGGCTGCCCGCCGAGTCGCTCCACGAGCGCCGCGACGAGGCGGCACGAGCAGCCGTCCGCCGTGCGTCCCCCGACCGCCCACGGCGCCGCGCCCGCACCACGAACAACTCCAGCACCAATGACCCCAGCCGCACCACAGGCCCGGCCCCGGAAGAGCCCGGACTCTCCCTGGTGATCCTCACCCCCCGTGACGACGTCGCCGTGCACACACCGGACCCCTTCGCCGCCGAACCACTCATGGCCTCGGGAACCCCCCACCTGTACGCGGGCGTCGTCGAGGGAACCGGCGTCGTCGGGCCCCTCGTCCTGCCCGGCGAGACCAGCTGCGCCGGCTGCCTGCACCAGCAGCGAACGGACCGGGACCCCGCCTGGCCCCGCCTGGTCGCCCAGTGGCGCTCCGGCAGGGCCCGCCGCGTCGGGGCCTGCGACCTCGCGCTCGCCACGACGGTCGCGGGACTGGCCGCCGCGCACGCCCTGGCCTTCCTCGACGGCGAGTCGCCGTCCAGTGCCGACGCCCGCTGGGAGGCGTCCCTACCCGGTCTGAACTGGCATTCCCGACCCGTATGGCCACACCTGGCATGCTCCTGCGGGGCCGCGGAGAGAGGTAATGGGGAGCACTCCTCAACCAACGGGGAGCCGCGCGAGACAATGGCGGTGCAACGGCCGCGAACCGAGCGACGACGCGAGACAGGCGCGACGCGGCCGACTGGGACTTGGAGGGCGCATGTCTGATCTTCCCCGGAAGGCGGTCACCCGTACCGCCAAGCTCGCCGCGCTCCCGCTCGGCTTCGCCGGCCGGGCGACCTGGGGGCTGGGCAAGCGGATCGTGGGCGAGTCCGCGGAGATCGTCGGCCGGGAACTGCAGCAGCGGACGGCGGAACAGCTCTTCAAGGTCCTCGGCGAGCTGAAGGGCGGGGCCATGAAGTTCGGGCAGGCCCTGTCCGTCTTCGAGTCCGCCCTGCCCGAGGAGGTCGCCGGCCCCTATCGCGCGGCGCTGACCAAGCTCCAGGACGCGGCGCCGCCGATGCCGACCCGCACCGTGCACGCGGTGCTCGAGGAGCGGCTGGGAGAAGGCTGGCGGGATCTGTTCCTGGAGTTCGAGGACAAGCCGGCGGCCGCTGCCTCCATCGGCCAGGTACACCGCGCGGTGTGGCACGACGGCCGCGAGGTCGCGGTCAAGGTCCAGTACCCGGGCGCGGGCGAGGCCCTGCTGTCCGACCTGAACCAACTCAGCCGCTTCGCCCGGCTGTTGGGGCCGCTCATTCCCGGCATGGACATCAAGCCGCTGATCGCGGAGATGCGGGACCGCGTCTCCGAGGAGCTGGACTACGCGCTGGAGGCCCAAGCCCAGGCCGCACACGCGGAGGAGTTCGAGGACGACCCGGACGTGGTGGTCCCGGCGGTGGTGCACCAGTGCGATCAGGTCCTGGTCACGGACTGGATCGACGGGATCCCGCTGTCCGAGATCATCACCGACGGCACCCAGGAGCAGCGCGACCGCGCCGGACAGCTCCTGGCCCGCTTCCTCTTCTCCGGACCGGCCCGCACCGGCCTGCTGCACGCCGATCCGCATCCGGGCAACTTCCGTCTCCTGCCCGGCGGCCCGGAGGGCGACGACGACTGGCGGCTGGGCGTCCTGGACTTCGGCACGGTCGACCGGCTCCCGGGCGGCCTGCCGACACCGATCGGCGTCTCGCTGCGGATGACCCTGGACGGCGCGGCGGAGACGGTCTACGAGCTGCTGTGCGCGGAGGGTTTCGTCAAGGAGTCCATAGAGCTGGACCCCGACGCCGTCCTCGACTACCTGCTGCCGATCATCGAGCCGGCCCGGGTCGAGGCGTTCACCTTCACCCGCTCCTGGATGCGCAGCCAGGCCGCCCGCATCGCCGACCCGCGCTCCCCCGCGTACCAGCTGGGCAAGCAGCTCAACCTGCCGCCGGCCTATCTGCTGATACACCGGGTGACACTCAGCACGATCGGCGTGCTGTGCCAGCTGGGTGCCACGGTGCGGCTGCGCGAGGAGCTGGAGGAATGGCTGCCCGGATTCGTGGCCGAGTGCGAGCTGGGTCTCGTGCCGGACGACGAGCCGAGCCTCGTTTCCGAGAACGGGCTGCCCGACGACGAGGTGAGCGACGACGAGCTGACCGAGGAGGAACCGGCGGCGGAGGCGTGATCCGGGCTGCCGTGAAGTGGTGAGGGGCGGGGGCGGGGCGGGGTGGGAGGGGGGAGGGGAGGGCCCCCGAGAAGGCTTTCTCACCACCAGGCCGAGTCCAGCCGCCCCTCGATGGCCCTCAGGTTCTCCCGGGAGCAGACGTCGCAGAAGTACTGGCGGACGCCGTTCTCCACGGAGCAGGTCCAGGTGACCGGCTGGGAGCCGCCTGCAAAGGTGCCGCAGCGGGCGCACACGAGGGGGCGGGGCTCCCTGGTGGAGCCGCCCTGATCACTTCCTCGGGGAAGACTCGTCACCCGCCGACGATAACTCTCGGGCCGGTGGATGGCCGTGCACAACGCACCGCGGGGACCGGTCCGTTCGGTAGGACCGGCCCCCGCGGGGAGTCTTCGCCTCCCTCGTCCGGGAGGCCACCGCTTCTCAGGTGTGATCGTTACTGCATGACGGCCATCGCGAGCGCGCGACGGGCGCGGAGCGAGGCGCGCTCCGCCCGACGCTGCATCCGCCGGGCGGTCGCCAGGCGCATGGCCCGGCGTTCCTGCTCGGCCTCATGCAGGCGCTCGTGCATATGCGCACGGGCCAGGGCTTCTGGGATGAGTTGCATCTCTCGGGTCCTGTTCTGACGCGAGCCGGTCGCGCCACTGGTGGTGAAGTCTGGGGTCGCGGAGCCTGTGGGCTCGTTGGTGGACGGCTTCATCGGGGCCTGCTTCTTGGGGTCGTGCGTGAGGGGGCGGTCGATCGTTCCTGCGGTGTTCATGCCGTGACCGGGTTCTTGCGCGGACGGCCGCGGGGCCGCTTCCGGGCGACGACGACACCCTGGACGAACAGCTCGCCACCCCAGACGCCCCAGGGCTCACGCCGCTCCTTGGCGCCGGCGAGGCAGGCCTCCATCAGCGGGCAGGTGCGGCAGAGGGACTTGGCGTACTCGACGTCGGCCGGCGACTCGGCGAAGAAGACCTCCGGGTCGTAGGAGCGGCAGGGGACGGGTACGCCGAGGTTCTCGATGGCGTCGTCGAGCGCGGTGAGCGCGGTGAGGGGGATCAAGGTGGAGTCCTCCGTGAGGCCGGGCGGGGGGATCGTTTGTGAAGGCGGTACGGACGGGGCGTGCGCTTCGAGTTGCACGGGGTGTCTTCCTCGTCTGGTCGGTCCGGCCGGTTGACCGGTGTCGGCTTGGTACCGGGTTCTTTTCTTGTCCCGAGGCCCCTTCGCCCTGTCGCCCCGTTCGGGGCAAACAGAAGGGCCGCGGATCCCGGATGGGGTTCCGCGGCCCTGAAGGCGCCGGCCTGATCGGCGATCAGGCTGGATCACTCCAGGGTTCTGGCCCACGGAAGGCCCACATCAGGTGGTGCTGCTTCGTCTGCTTCCGGAATCCGGCACCGGCCGCCGCAAAGGCATAGGCATGTGCCTTTGCCTCTACCGCTTCCAGTGCCTTCGTCGGTCGCTCATTGCGCTCACGGACGGGAAGGCCCGCGAGGGACAGGGCGGAGGCCGGACGGTCGGCACGAATGCCGGACAGACCGGTGCCCTGGGTGGAGGCGCCGAGCATGCACGTGGAGACGGTCGAGCGATCGGTCAGTTTGGCCGTGCTGATGGTGCTGGTGTTGATGCTGATCACTGGACTCGCCTCCTCTCGGCGTCTTGGGGACTGGGGTGAGCCAGTCCGTTCGGATATGCAAGTACAACACGGAATCGGCGCCTTCGAGAAGGCCGCTGTTTCCGTGCCTAGAACCTATGGGGATTGCCGGGGCATGCGCAAACTATTTTTTCGACGAGTTCGTATCAGTCGTCCTCGCCGTCCAGTCCGGCTTCTTGGCCTGCGCAGATGGCCAGAACGTCGGCTCCGTAGCGTTGCAGCTTGCGGCTGAGGACACCAGGGATGCGGGACAGCTCGGCCGGGGTGTCGGGCTGGGCTTCGGCGATGGCCATCAGGGTCCGGTCGGTGAAGACGCAGAAGTCCGGTTGTCCGCTGCGTTCGGCCTGGACGGCGCGCCATGCACGCAGCCGCTCGTAGAGGCCTTCGTCCATGTCGGAGGGGCAGTCCTCACAGCGCATCAGTTTCATCTCGCCGGCGTCGGTGAGGGTGCGGCCGCAGACGCGGCAGCGGGCGGGGGTGCGCTGGATGCGGCGGGGGGCGGCGGGGGTGTCCGCGAGGGTGCCGCGCTCGATGCCTGCGGCGGTTGCGGGGCCCGCGCGGCCGACGGTGGCGGTCGAGCCGGGGCGCAGGCCGTCGAGGAAGTGGCTGGGCTTGCGGTTGGGGCGGCCGCCGGGTGCGCGGGACAGGGACCAGGAGAGGTGGAGCCGTTCTCTGGCGCGGGTCACGCCGACGTAGAGGAGGCGGCGTTCTTCTTCGATCTGTTCGTCGGTCTTGGCGTAGGTGATGGGCACCATGCCCTCGGCGATGCCGACCAGGAAGACGACGTCCCATTCGAGGCCCTTGGCGGCGTGCAGGGAGGCGAGGGTGACGCCTTGGACGGTCGGGGCGTGCTGGGCATTGGCTCGTTCGTCGAGTTCTGCCACGAGGTCGCCGAGGGTGGCGCGGGGGTGCGCGGCGGCGAAGTCGTGGGCGAGGTTGACCAGGGCTGCCAGTGATTCCCAGCGTTCTCTGGCGGCGCCGGAGCCGGCGGGGGGTTCGCTGGTCCAGCCTTCTCCGGAGAGCACTGCGCGTACCTGTGAGGGGAGGTCGACGGCGTCGTCGAGGAGGGAGTCGTTGCCGCCGAAGCGGGCTGCGCCGCGCAGGGCGATGCCTGCCTTGCGGACTTCGGGGCGGTCGAAGAAGCGTTCGGCGCCGCGCAGCTGGTAGGGGACTCCGGCGTCGGCGAGGGCCTGTTCGTAGGTCTCGGACTGGGAGTTGGTGCGGAAGAGGATGGCGATCTCGGCGGCGGGGGTGCCGGCGTCGATCAGTTCGCGGATGCGGCGGGCGGCGCCTTCGGCCTCGGCGGGTTCGTCGGTGTATTCGGTGTGGTGGGGCTCGGGGCCCGAGGGGCGTTGGGAGACGAGTTCCAGCCGGTGGTCGGCGGCGCGGCCGCTGGCTTGGGCGAGCAGGCCGTTGGCGAGGTGGACGACCTGCGGGGTGGAGCGGTAGTCGCGGACGAGTTTGACGACGGTGGCTCCGGGGTGGCGGAGGCGGAAGTCGAGGAGGTGGTCGGGCGTTGCTCCGGTGAACGAGTAGATGGTCTGGCTGGCGTCGCCGACGACGCACAGGTTGTCGCGGTCGCCGAGCCACAGTTCGAGGAGCCGCTGCTGGAGGGGGCTGACGTCCTGGTACTCGTCGACGACGAAGTGCTGGTACTGGGTGCGGACCTGTTCGGCGATGTCGTGTCGGTCCTGGAGGACGGCGACGGTGAGCAGCAGGACGTCTTCGAAGTCGATGACGGCGCGGTCGCGCTTGAGGTCTTCGTAGGCGGCGTAGAGGTGGGCGATCTCGGCGGGGTTGCGTGGGGCCTCGCGGCCGGCCTTCGCAGCCGCGTACGGGTAGTCGGCGGGGACGGTCTGGGTGACCTTGGACCATTCGATTTCGGCGGTGGCGTCGCGCAGCTCGCTGCGGTCGAGGCGGAGGTTGCAGGTGGCGGCGGCGTCGGCGACGAGTTGGACCTTGCGGTCGATGAGCCGTGGCATGGAGCCGCCGACTGCTTTCGGCCAGAAGTACTGGAGCTGGCGGAGTGCGGCGGAATGGAAGGTGCGGGCTTGTACGCCGTGGGCGCCGAGCTGCCGCAGGCGGCCTCGCATCTCTCCTGCGGCGCGGTTGGTGAAGGTGACGGCGAGCACGCTGGAGGGCTGGAGGATTCCGGCGCGGACTCCGTAGGCGATGCGGTGGGTGATCGCCCGGGTCTTTCCGGTGCCGGCTCCGGCGAGTACGCACACCGGTCCGTGCAGGGCGGTGGCCACTTCGCGCTGCTCGGGGTCGAGCCCTTCGAGCACCGCGTCGGCCGAGCCGGGTACCTGCGGGAAGAGGGTGGAGTGCGTTGCTGCTGTCACACGGCCATGCTGCCAGGTCGTCCGGGGCTGCTGTGCCGGTTGTCCACAGGCGGGCCCTTGCGGTCGTACCAATGCGGCGGGTGTCACAGCGGGGGTCGGACACCCCGGGGCGGGAATGCGGGGCGGGCCTGCTTGTGTTGTGCTCCTGAACGACTTCCCCGAGCTGCCTGAGGAGCGCGAGAGACATGCAGGGCACTGTGACGATGTACAGCACGACTTGGTGTGGCTACTGCCGTCGGCTGAAGAGCCAGCTGGACCGTGAGGGCATTGCGTACACCGAGATCAACATCGAGCAGGACCCGGATTCCGCCGCTTTCGTGGAGAAGGCGAATGGCGGAAACCAGACGGTCCCGACTGTGCTCTTCGCCGACGGTTCCACGCTGACGAACCCGTCGCTGGCCCAGGTGAAGCAGAAGCTGGCCGCGTAGCGGGTCGGCCGGAGCTTGCGGGAAGGGCGGCTTCTGAGGCTGTGGGCCTCAGGGGCCGCTTTCCTGTGTCTTGTCCCACGCCAGCGTGTAGCGCCACAGGAGGCGGCGGCGGAAGCGGGATCCGGGCAGGTGGGTGCGGGCGGCGGCGCGGACCTGGCCCCAGTGCATGGCCGAGTCCTGGATCGGCATGCCGGCGGGGGTGCGCTTGCCGCCGTTCAGGAGCGCGTGCAGTCGGCTCGCGGGCAGGCCGCAGCCGCTGATCACCCAGTCCAGGAGGGTGTGGTTGTACGCCAGGCCGACGATCATGAGGCGGCCGCCCGGGGCGACCAGTCGGGTGAGGCGGTCCACGGCGTCCTCGAAGGGGCTGTGGTGGACGACGGCGACAGCGCTGACGAAGTCGTACGTTCCCGCGGTGAGCGAGGGCGTACGGAGGTAGTCGGCTTCGAGGTAGGTGACGTTTGCGGGGCGCTGCTCGCGGGCCAGCCGGATCATTTCCGGGGAGCGGTCGACGCCTGTCACCCGCTGTGCTCTGGTGGCGAGCTTGCGGGTGAGCAGGCCGTCGCCGCAGCCGACGTCCAGGGCTGTGCGGCAGCCGTGGGGTACGCCGGCGAGCACGGCCCGGTGGTAGTGGACGTTGTGGTTCCAGTAGGGGTCGGGGGTGGCCCGTGCCGGGTCGGGTGTCACCCGTGCCGTCTCAGACGAAGCTCCTCGTCGGCAGCGGCTTGCCGTACCACATCTCGATCAGGCGGGCGGCGATGGAGATGCCGTACGGGGGCAGGACCTCGCCGGATTCGAAGGCGGCGTGCAGTTCCTCGCGGGAGAACCAGCGGGCCTCGTGGATCTCGTCGCCGTCGACGTTGATCTCGGTGGTGGTGGCGCGGGCCATGAAGCCCAGCATGAGGCTGGACGGGAAGGGCCAGGGCTGGCTGGCCACGTACTCGACCGGTCCGACGGTGACGCCGACCTCCTCGAAGACTTCGCGGCGCACCGACTGCTCGATGGACTCTCCGGGTTCGACGAAGCCGGCGAGGGTGGAGAAGCGGCCTTCGGGCCAGTGGACCTGGCGGCCGAGCAGGATGCGGTCGTCCTCGTCGGTGACGGCCATGATCACGGCGGGGTCGGTGCGCGGGTAGTGTTCGGCGCCGCAGGCGGGGCAGCGGCGGATGTGGCCGGCGGCGGCGATGACGGTGCGCTCGCCGCAGCGGGAGCAGAAGCGGTGGGTGCGCTGCCAGTTCTCGAGGCCGACGGCGTGCACCATGAGGCCGGCGTCGCGCGGGGAGAGCAGCAGTCCGGCCTCGCGCAGGCCGGCGGGGCGTGCGGACTGGTCGATGCGGCCGGGCAGTGAGTCCTTCTGGAGCGCGAAGTAGCTGACGCCGTCCTCGTCGATGCCGAGGAAGTAGCGGTGGGCCTCGGTGAGCGGTGCCTCGAAGGAGGGGGTCATGACGAGTTCGGTGCGGCCGTCGGATGTCTCGTCGATGAGCACCTGACCGCCGGAGACCACGAAGCAGCGGGTCGTGGGGTGGCTCCACGCCGCCGCGAGCCAGGCCTCGTCGAGCCGGTGGTGGGCGGCGCGGTCGATGCCGCTCGGGGCGGTCAGCGAGATGGGTCGGTCGGCGGTGTGGTCGGTCCAGGTGGTCACGGGTGCTTCCAACTCCCCCAGTGGAACGGTTCGTTTGGGCGGGCGGTTCGGCGGGACGTGGGGCGGAGGGCAGCGGGCCGGTGTGGGCGGGGCGTGCGGGCGGTTCTTCCAGTGTGCCCGGCGCGCGGTGCCGTCCCGTACGGCGTCTGCGGGTCAGGGTGCGTGGTGCCAGTTCTCGGCGAGGTCGCCCCACAGGTAGGCGCTGGTTTCGACGCCTTTGAGGAGGAGGTCGAGTTCGACTTTCTCGTTGGGGGCGTGCCAGCCGTCGGAGGGGACGGAGATGCCGAGGAAGAGGACGGGGGCGCCGAGGACTTCCTGGAGGTCGGCGGCGGGGCCGGAGCCGCCCTCGCGGGTGAAGCGGATCGGGCTCTGGAAGGCGCGGCCCATGGCGCGGACCACGGACTGCAGTGCGGGGTGGTCGAGCGGGGTGAGGCATGGGCGGGTGGCGGAGCCGAAGCTGATCTCGTGCCTGATGCCGGCGGGCAGCTGTTCGGCGGCCCAGGCGCGGACGGCCTTCTCGATGTGGTCGGGGTCCTGGCCCGCGACGAGCCGGAAGGACAGCTTGACCGTGGCCGTGGAGGGGATGATCGTCTTGCTGCCGGGGCCCTGGTAGCCGCCGCCGATGCCGTTGACCTCGGCGGTCGGGCGGGCCCAGATGCGCTCCAGGGTGGTGTGCCCGGCCTCGCCGTGGGTGGCGTACGACTTGGCGGTGCGCAGCCACTGTTCTTCGTCGAAGGGCAGCTCGGCGAGCAGTGCGCGTTCGCGGTCGGTCAGTTCCACGATGCCGTCGTAGAAGCCGGGGACGGCCACGCGCGCGTGCTCGTCGTGCAGGGCGGCCACCAGGCGGGCGGCGGCGGTGGCCGGGTTGGGGACGGCGCCGCCGAAGGAACCGGAGTGGATGTCCTGGTCGGGGCCGTGGAGCCGGATCTCGCACTCGGCGAGGCCGCGCATGCCGGTGCAGACGGTCGGGGTGTTCTCGGACCACATGCCGGTGTCGGAGACGATGACGGCGTCGGCGGCGAGCCGGCCGGCGCGTTCTTCGACGAGGGCGCGGAAGTGCGGGGAGCCTGACTCCTCCTCGCCCTCGATCAGCAGCTTCAGGTTGACGGCGGGGGCGGTGCGGCCGGTGGCGGCGAGGTGGGCGCGGACGCCGAGTGTGTGGAAGAACACCTGGCCCTTGTCGTCGGCGGCCCCGCGTGCGTAGAGGCGGTTGTCGCGGACGACGGGCTCGAAGGGCTCGCTGTCCCAGCCGTCCTCGCGGGCGGCGGGCTGCACGTCGTGGTGGCCGTAGACGAGGACGGTGGGTGCCTCGGGGTCGCCCGAGGGCCATTCGGCGAAGACGGCGGGGGCGCCGGGGGTCGGCCAGACCTCGGCGGTGGGGAAGCCGGTCTCCTTGAGTGCGGCGGCGAGCCAGTCGGCGCTGTCGCGTACGTCGGGCGCGTGGTCGGGCTGGGCCGACACGGAGGGGATGCGCAGCCATGCGGCGAGGTCGTCGAGGAAGGCGGCGCGGTGCTGCTCGATGTACGTGCGGACGGCGCTGTCCGGGGTCTGGCTCATGCTCACGAGCCTATCGGCCCGCACCGACATCCTCGGCGGGCTGTTCGTCACACTGCGGATTGCTCGGGTGCCGTTTCCGTGGCGCCGGGGGGATCGCCCGTGAGGAGTCGTTCCAGGGCGGCGCGGTCCGGCAGGCCGGTGGGGCGTACGACCTCGCCGCTGCGGACGTAGAGGAAGGCGGCCGTGACGGATTCGGGCGGCACGCCCTGCTGCTCGGCCCAGGCCAGCCGGTACACGGCCAGCTGGAGGGGGTCGGCGGTGCGGGTGCGGCTGGTCTTCCAGTCGACGATCTCGTAGGTCGTCGCATGGCCGTCACCGTTCTTGTAGACGGCGTCGATACGGCCGCGTACGACCCGGCCGGCGAGGGTGAGCTGGAAGGCGGCCTCGATCCGGTACGGGGTGCGGTGGGCGTACTCGGTGCGTTCGAAGGCCTCCTTGAGGGCTTCGAGGTCGCGTTCGTCGGCGATCTCGGCGTCGCTGCCGGGCAGCTCGTCGGGTTCCAGGAGGGGCAGGGTCAGTGCCTCGAAGCGTGCTTCGACCCAGGCGTGGAAGCGGGTGCCCCGGCGCGCGGCGGGTTGCGGGGGGCGTGGCATGGGGCGTGCGAGTTCCTGTGCGAGCCCGTCCGGGTCCTCGGCGAGACGCAGCAGCTGGGAGGCGGTCAGCGTGGCCGGCAGGGGGACCTCGGTGACGCTCTGCCGGGTGCGCAGCAGTTCACCGGTGAGTGCGTCGAGGTCGCGGTCCCAGGAGGCGACGGTGCGGGCCTCCTCGGGGGTGAGGGGCGAGGTCGGCTCCATTACCGGGCGGAGGGCGCGTTCGGCCGGGGCGGGTGCCTGGTGGGGGACGGTCGGCCGCTGTGCGGGCCAGGAGTCCCGGTCGGCGGGCTCCTGCGGGTGCGCGGCGTCGTCGTACGGGAAGTCCTCCTCGTACGGGTCGTCGTACGGGATCTCTTCGCCGTCCGGGAACTCTTCGCCGTACGGGTCCTCGCTGTCCGTCGGGGCGGACCGGTCGTGGTCCTCGTCGTCCGGCGGGGCGGGCCAGTCGGGGTCGTCGAAGGCGGCGGGGTCGTGGGTGGCGGGCGGCCGGCCGTCCGGCGGGGCGGCCAGGGTGTCCAGGTGGGTGAGGACGGTCTCGGCGGCGGCGCGGCGGCGGGCGAGGGCCGCGTCGTCCAGGGGCAGGGGCCACACCTGGTCGGCGGTGGCCGTGTGCAGGGCCGGGTTCTCCTCGTCCTCGGCGGGTTCGTCGGCCCACGCCTCGATCTCGCCGTACCCGGCGGCGCAGTGGTCGTAGAGGGCCTGCAGGAAGTCGGAGGGGCCGCGTGGCTTCTTCTGGCTGGGGCCCCACCAGTGGCCGGAGCCGAGGAGGAGGGAGCGGGGTCGGGTGAAGGTGACGTAGCCGAGGCGGAGTTCCTCGGTGTGCTGGTGCTCCTTCATGGCCTCGTGGAAGGCCTTCAGGCCCCGGGAGTCCCAGGAGTCGATGTCGGGCAGGGTGTCGGTGTCGCCGCGCAGGGCGTGCGGCAGCACCTTTGCCTGCGCGGTCCACTTCTCGCGGCCCTGGGCGCTGGGGAAGGTGCCGTTGACCAGGCCGGGTACGGCGACGACGTCCCATTCCAGGCCCTTGGACTTGTGCGCGGTGAGCACCTTGACGGTGTTCTCGCCGCCGGGCAGGGCGTTGTCCAGGCCCTTTTCGTACTGGGCGGCGGTGCGCAGGAAGCCGAGGAAGGCCAGCAGGGTGGCCTCGGCGTCGCCGGCCGCGAAGGAGGCGGCGACGTCCAGGAAGTTGGACAGGGTCTCGCGGCGGCGGGCGGCGAGCGCGTGCGGGGACGCCGACAGCTCCACCTCCAGGCCGGTGACCGCGAGGACGCGGTGCAGGACGTCCATGAGCGGGTCGGACAGGGAGCGGCGCAGGTCGCGCAGTTCGGCGGCCAGGCGGGCGAAGCGCACGCGCGCGTCCGGGGAGAACGGCAGCCCGTCGTCGTCCCCTTCGCTCTCGTTCAGGGGTGATTCCAGGAAGGTGTCCAGGGCGTCCGCGAGGGATATCACCTCGGCCGGGTCGACTCCTTCGACGGCTTCGGCGAGGCGGCGGTCGGGGTCGTCGGGGCCGTCGGGGTCGTCGACGCGCGCGTGGGTGACGAGCAGGCGGGCGCGGCGGCCGAGGAGGGCGAGGTCGCGGGGGCCGATGCGCCAGCGTGGGCCGGTCAGCAGGCGGACCAGGGAGGCGTTGGCTCCGGGGTCCTGGAGGACTTCGCAGACGGCGACGAGGTCGGCGATCTCGGGCAGGTGCAGCAGCCCGGAGAGGCCGACGACCTCCACGGGGATGTCGCGGGCGACGAGCGCGCCCTGGATCTCGGCGAAGTCGGTCGCCGTGCGGCACAGTACGGCGATCTCTCCGGGTGCCTTGCCGGTGCGGACGAGGTGGGCGAGGGAGTCGGCGATCCAGTCGATCTCCTCGGCGTGGGTGGGCAGCAGGGCGCAGTGGACGGTGCCGTCGCGTTCGGCGCCGGGTGCCGGGCGGAGGGCCTGCACGCCCGCGTGCATGGCGCGCAGCGGCTCGGCGAGGCCGTTGGCGAGGTCGAGGAGGCGGCCGCCGCTGCGGCGGTTCTCGCTGAGTGCCTGGCGGGTGGCGGGGCGGCCGCCGGCGTGGGCGAAGTGTTCGGGAAAGTCGTCCAGGTTGGCGACGGAGGCGCCGCGCCAGCCGTAGATGGCCTGGCAGGGGTCGCCGACGGCGGTCACCGGGTGGCCCGTGCCGCCGCCGAACAGGCCCGACAGCAGGACGCGCTGGGCGACGGAGGTGTCCTGGTACTCGTCGAGGAGCACCACGCGGAACTCCTCGCGCATCAGCCGGCCCACTTCGGGGAGGCCGGAGAGGCGGGCGGACAGGGCGATCTGGTCGCCGAAGTCGAGCAGGTCGCGTTCGCGTTTGGCGGCCCGGTAGCGCATGACCAGGTCGGCGAGTTCGCGGCGGGCGGTGGCGGTGTCGGGGACCTTGCGCAGGTCGGCGTTGGTGAGCTTGGCGCCCGCGAGGGTGCGCAGGAGGCCCGCGTCCCAGGTGCGCAGCTCGGCGGGGTCCACGAGGTGTTCGGCGAGCTCGGAATCGAGGACGAGCAGGTCGCTGACGAGGTCGGCGAAGGAGCGGGTCAGCGCCGGGTAGGGGCCGGGGGCCTCGCGCAGGACACGGGCGGCGAGCTGGTAGCGGGTGGCGTCGGCCAGCAGCCGGGAGGTGGGTTCGAGGCCGATGCGCAGGCCGTGGTCGGTCAGCAGGCGGCCCGCGAAGGCGTGGTACGTCGAGATGACCGGTTCGCCGGGCGGGTTGTCCGGGTCGAAGGCGTCCGGGTCGGTGACGCCGGCCTTGATCAGTGCCTTGCGGACGCGTTCGGCGAGCTCGCCCGCGGCCTTGTTGGTGAAGGTCAGGCCGAGGACCTGTTCGGGGGCGACCTGGCCGGTGCCGACCAGCCAGACCACGCGGGCCGCCATCACGGTGGTCTTGCCCGACCCGGCACCGGCCACGATGACCTGCGGGGCGGGCGGCGCGGTGATGCAGGCCGTCTGCTCCGGGGTGAACGGGATGCCGAGGAGCTCCTTGAGCTGCTCGGGGTCGGTGATACGGGCGGGCATGTCGAAAGAGGCTAGCGGCGAGCACTGACAATCGAGGACGCATGGGCCGGCCGGGCCGGAAGAAGCGCAGGTCGGCGCGGGTGGTGCGATGCGTCACCCGCTGCGTCACCGGGTGTCACTCGACGACGTGGCGTCCCTCCGGCCGGGCGCTGCACGAGGCCCTGAACGCGCAATGGGTGCAGTGCTGCCCGGCGGACGGGGTGAACCGCTCGTCGAGGACCTTCCCCGCGGCGGTGGCCAGCAGGTCGCCCACCCACTCCCCCGCCACGGGCTCCTGGGCCTGCACCTTGGGCAGGGTCTCGCCGCCGTCCCGCTTGGCCGCGCCCTGCCTGAGGTGCACCAGTTCGGCGCCGCCGGGCTCGGGTCGTACGCCCTCGAAGGCCGTGTCGACGGCGCCCTCGCGGACGGCGAGCTGGTACACCGCGAGCTGCGGATGGCGGGCCACCTCGACGGCGCTGGGCGCCTGCTTGCCGGTCTTGAAGTCCACGACGTAGGCGCGGCCCTCACCGTCCGTCTCGACACGGTCCATCTGGCCCCGGATGCGGACCTGGTAGTCGCCCGCGCCGAGGGTGATGTCGAAGTCCTGTTCGCTCGTCACCGGAGTGCGGCCGGTGCGGTCCAGGACGTGCCAGTTCAGGAAGCGTTCGAGTGCCACGCGCGCGTTGTCCTTCTCCTGCGCCGACTTCCAGGGCGCGTCGAAGGCGAGCGCGTTCCACACCGAGTCCAGGCGTTCCATCAGTACGTCGAGGTCGGCGGGGGTACGGCCGGAGGCGACCTCGTCGGCGAGGACGTGGACGACGTTGCCGAAGCCCTGGGCGGCGGTGGCGGGCGCGTCGGCCTTCACCTCGCGGCCCAGGAACCACTGCAGGGCGCACGTGTTGGCGAGCTGGTCGAGGGCGCTGCCGGAGAGCACGACGGGCTGGTCTCGGTGGCGCAGCGGCACCTTGCTCTCGGTCGGCTCGAACATGCCCCACCAGCGGTAGGGGTGCGCGGACGGCACCAGGGGGCGGCCGTCCTCGTCGGCGAGCGCGGCGAGCCTCGCCAGGCGGCGGGCGGCGGCCTGGCGCAGACCGTCCGAGGCGCGCGGGTCGACGGTGGTGGCCCGCAGCTCGGCGACGAGTGCGGCCACGGACAACGGGCGGCGGGGGCGGCCGGTGACGTCCCGGGGTTCGACGCCCAGTTCGGTCAGGAAGCGGGAGGGCTGGTCGCCGTCGTCGGCCGGTGCCCTCACGGCGGTGACGACGAGACGGTCACGCGCGCGCGTGGCGGCCACGTAGAACAGGCGGCGTTCCTCGGCGAGCAGTGCGCCCGGGGTGAGCGGTTCGGCGAGTCCGTCACGGCCGATGCGGTCGGCCTCCAGCAGGGAGCCGCGGCGGCGCAGGTCGGGCCACAGGCCCTCCTGGACGCCGGCGACGACGACGAGCCGCCACTCCAGGCCCTTGGCGCGGTGCGCGGTCATCAGACGGACCGCGTCGGGGCGTACGGCTCGACGGGTGAGGGTGTCGGCGGCGATGTCCTCGGCCTCGATCTGCTCCAGGAAGTTCAGGGCGCCGCGGCCTCCGGTGCGCTCCTCCGCGCGTGCGGCCGTGGCGAACAGCGCGCACACCGCGTCCAGGTCGCGGTCGGCGTTGCGGCCGGCCGCGCCGCCACGCCGGGCGGCCCGTTCCAGCCGCGCGGGCCAGGGCGTGCCCTCCCACAGGTCCCACAGGGCCTCCTCCGCCGTACCGCCGCCGGCGAGGCACTCGCGGGCCTTGCGGAGCAGCGCGCCCAGGCGCTGCGCCCCGCGCGCGTACGCCGGGTCGTGCGCCACCAGGCGCTCGGGTTCGGCGAGTGCCCGGGCGAGCAGTTCGTCGGATGGCGGTGGCAGCGGGTTCCCGGCGGCCCGCTCCTCCTCGCGCAGGGCGCGCCCGAGGCGGCGCAGGTCGGCGGTGTCCATGCCCGCGAGGGGGGAGGCGAGCAGGGTGAGGGCGGTCTCGGCGTCGAGCCACTGCGCTTCAGCGGCCCGCTCGTCTGCGGGTGCGGCGGATTCGGCGACCGAGGGCTGCTCGTCGGCGGGTTCGTCGGGGCCGGCTTCGGCAGCCGAGGGCTGCCCGTCGGCGAGTGCCTCCGGGGCGTCGTCGGCAGCGGAGGACTGCTCGGCGAAGGGTGCCTCGGAGCCGGCATCGGCAGCCGAGGGCTGCTCGGCGTCAGCAGGAGATGCCTCGTCCGGCCGCTGGACGACCTCCGCCGACGTCCCCCCGGCGTCGGCCGGTCGCTCGGCGTCCCCCGCCGGTGGACCCTCCACGCCGCGGACCCCGTCCCCACCCGGCCGCGGAACGGCTTCCGCCATGGCCACGGCCCTGAGTGCCGTCAGCAGCGGCGCCACGGACGGTTCGTGGCGCAGGGGCAGGTCGTCGCCGTCGATGTCCAGGGGGACGCCGGCCGCGGTGAGGGTGCGGCGGAGCGTCGGGATGGTGCGGGAGCCGGCACGCACGAGGACGGCCATGTCGCTCCAGGGAACGCCGTCCTCCAGGTGCGCACGGCGCAGGATGTCGGCGATGTTGTCCAGTTCCGTGCCGGCCGTCGGGTACGTGTAGAGCTCGACGCGGCCGCCGTCCCGTACGGCCGTCGGCTCGCGGTGGACACGGACCTTCTCGGCGGGCAGCCGGGGCAGCGGCATGCGCTGGGTGATCAGGCGGGTCGCGGCCAGCAGGGCGGCGCCGGAGCGGCGGGAGGTGCGCAGCACCTCGACGGGGGTCGGCCGCCCGTCCCCGCGCGGGAAGGCCACCGGGAACTCGAGGATGCCGTTCACGTCGGCGCCCCGGAACGTGTAGATCGACTGGTCGGGGTCGCCGAAGGCGACCAGGGTGCGCCCGCCGCCGGCCAGGGCGTGCAGGAGCCGTACCTGGGCGGGATCGGTGTCCTGGTACTCGTCGACGTACACGGCGTCGTACTGGGCGGCGAGCCGCGCCGCGACCTCGGGGCGCCGGGCGAGCAGCACCGCGCGGTGGACCAGTTCGGCGTAGTCGATGACGCCCTGGAGGTCGAGCACGTCGAGGTACTCGGCGAGGAAGGCGGCGGCGGCACGCCAGTCGGGGCGGCCGATGCGGTGGGCGAAGGCGTCCAGGGCGTCCGGTCCGAGGCCCAGCTCGCGGCTGCGGGCGAGGACGGCGCGGACCTCGTCGGCGAAGCCGCGCGTGGTCAGGCAGGCACGCAGCTCCTCCGGCCAGCGCACGTGGTCGAGGCCGAGCCGCTGAAGCTCGGGCTGCCCGGCGAGCAGCTCACGGACGGCGACGTCCTGCTCGGGGCCGGAGAGCAGGCGCAGCGGCTCCGTGAACAGGTCGCTGTCCTGGTGGGCGCGGACCAGGGCGTAGCAGTAGGAGTGGAAGGTGGTCGCGCGGGGCGCGCGGGCCGCACCGATGCGCTGGGCCATGCGGTCGCGCAGGTCGACGGCGGCCTTGCGGCTGAAGGTCAGCACCAGGATCCGTTCCGGGTCCCCGCCACGAGCGATCCGCGCGGCGACGGACTCCACCAGGGTGGTCGTCTTGCCGGTGCCGGGACCCGCGAGCACGAGCATCGGACCGGCCCGGTGGTCAACCACGGTGCGCTGCGCGGCGTCCAGACGAGGGGGATCCACCTCGGGCGGCGGGGTACGGACCAGCAGGTAAGCGCCACGGGTCCCCTGCCGCACCGGGGGGTGCGGCAGGCGCCTGGTGGAGAAAGAGGAGCTCACGTGGTTCGCCGGTCCTGGTGGTTGTGCTGGTGGGCAGGCGGTCACGCGTGCGAGGCGGTGGCCGCGGGGTGAGGGGGGCACGTGCAGTCGACGCTACGCCGCCGCACCGGACGGAAGCAGGGCTTCCGATTCTTCCCTCGCGGCCCTCGTGGCCCCCGCGTCACGTGAGTCCCTCACCTCACGAACGTACGTCATGCCACGGATGTCCCCCGTGTCGCTCGTACGGGCCACGGGTTCCCCTTGTCGGCATCCGATGGCGGAAGCTGTCAGGTGTGACCCTCAGCGCCCGTGTCGCCGTCCCATCGCGCGCGTCTCATGTCGAGCCGCGGCAGATGGCCCTCGGCGCTCCTGCCCGCCTGCTTCAGCGGGGTGCCCTCCTCGCGGTAGTGGGCGAGCGCGCGCAGTTCGTGCCCGGGCAGCAGCACCCCGTCGGCGCGCACCACGCGCCACCACGGGACCGCGCCCCCGTAGAGGGCCATCACCCGGCCGACCTGGCGCGGCCCCACCCGTCGCCCGCCACCGGCCTCGCCGGCACGTGCTTCGCGCTCGGCGCTCTCGCCCTCGAGCCACTCGGCGACATCGCCGTACGTCATGACGTGCCCGGGCGGGATCCGCTCGGCGACCTCCAGGACCCGCTCGGCGTGCTCCGGCAGCGCGTCCGGGTGCCCCTCCCGGGTGTCCTCGGCAGGACTCTGCTCGTTCATTCGCCCCATCCTGCCGCACCCCACCGACAACGCGGCGCGGTTGTCCGGACAAGGCCCTCTCGCCCTCGGGCGGCGCTTCCGGCAGACTGTCCGCCCGCGCATCCACACCCTGATGCCCGCGTGTGTCGGTGGGGCATGCCACCATCGTGCGGGCGGTGACTGGTGATACGAGACCAAGAAGAGACCATGAAGCAGCAGGGCGTGCACCCCGAAGGCGCGGAGGGCACCCCTGACGCTGCCGCGCGTCCCGACACCGCCCGCTCCGGCCGGGACGACACCCGTGCGACGGCCGAGAACGAGGCCGGCGGGGCGGGCCGGGACGACACGGATGCCGCGCCCGAGGGCGACGGCGTGCAGGAGTCCGGCACGCGTGCGCGGGACCACGACACCGGCGCCCCCGACATCGGCACCCCCGGCGTCGGCACCGCCGAGGGTGCACACGTCCCCCGCCGTCCGCGCCCCGGCGAGGGCCCGGGCGCCGGCGACGACGATGCTCACCAGGACGAGGTCGAGGGCGACGAACCGCTGCTCCCCGCGCGCGTGCACCGGCCCTCCGACCTCATGCGGCTGCTCGTGGGCGTACTCGCCGTCGTCGTGCTGCTCGCGATCGCCGCGTTCGCGCACGGCACCACCTCGGGCCTCGAACAGGACATCAACAAGGGCACCGGACAGGCGCCCGACCTCCTGATCAAGATCGCGGGACTCGCGTCCAGCATCGCGATCCTCCTGGTGCCGGTCGCCTTCGCGATCGAACGGCTGATCAAACGGGACGGGCTGCGGATCGCCGACGGCGTCCTCGCCGCCGTCCTCGCGCACGGAGTGACCCTCGCCACCGACCTGTGGGTCGCCCGCGCCGCCCCGGGCTCCATCCAGGAGGCGCTCACCCAGCCCTCACCGGGCGACATCCACGCCCTGACCGACCCCGTGCACGGCTATCTCGCGCCCGTCATCGCCTACATGACGGCCGTCGGCATGTCCCGCAGACCCCGGTGGCGGGCGGTGCTGTGGATCGTGCTGCTGCTCGACGCGTTCTCGATGCTGGTCACCGGCTACACGACCCCGTTCTCGATCATCCTGACGGTGCTGATCGGCTGGACCGTCGCCTACGGCACCCTCTACGCGGTCGGCTCGCCCAACGTCCGGCCCACCGGGCGAACCCTGATGGCGGGCCTCAGGCACGTCGGTTTCCACCCCGTCACCGCGGCCCGCGAGGAGGTCGTGGAGTCGGAGAACGGCGACCGCGGACGGCGCTACTTCGTCACCCTGGAGGACGGCCCGCCGCTGGACGTCACGGTCGTCGACCGGGAGCAGCAGGCCCAGGGCTTCTTCTACCGCGCCTGGCGCAATCTGACCCTGCGCGGCTTCGCCACCCGCTCCAGCCTCCAGTCGCTGCGCCAGGCGCTGGAGCAGGAGGCGCTGCTCGCGTACGCGGCGATCGCGGCCGGCGCCAACGCGCCCAAGCTGATCGCCACCTCCGAGCTCGGCCCGGACGCGGTCATGCTCGTCTACGAGCACACCGGCGGCCGCACGCTGGACACGCTGCCCGACGAGGAGATCACCGACGAGCTGCTGCACAACACCTGGCACCAGGTGCGGGCGCTGCAGTCCCGGCGCATCGCGCACCGCAGGCTGGCCGGTGACGCGATTCTGGTGGATCGTTCCGGCAGGGTGATCCTCACCGAGCTGCGCGGCGGCGAGATCGCGGCCGGCGACCTGCTGCTGCGCATGGACGTCGCCCAGCTGGTCACCACCCTCGGCCTGCGGGTGGGCGCCGAGCGGGCGGTGGCCTCGGCCGTCGGCGTGCTCGGCCCGGACGCGGTCGCCGACTGCCTCCCGATGCTGCAGCCCATCGCGTTGACGCGCTCCACGCGCGCGACGCTGCGACGGCTGGCCCGGGAGCGGGCCCAGCGCGAGCGCGAGGCGGTGCTGGAGGCGTCCCGGCAGGCCAAGCAGGCCCGCCTCGCGGAGGACTCCGAGACAGCGGGGCCCGTACTCGAAAAGCGCGACAAGAAGACGCTCCGTGCCGAGCAGCGCGCCGAGAAACGGGCCATGGACGAAGCCCTCGACGAGGCCCGCGAGGAGGATCTGCTCACACAGATCCGGCACCAGGTACTGCGGATCAGACCGCAGGCGCCCGTCGAGCCGGCCCGCCTGGAGCGGGTACGGCCGCGCACGCTCATCAGCTTCATCGCCGGTGCGATCGGTGCCTACTTCCTGCTGACCCAGCTCACCCACATCGAGTTCGGCCCCCTGGTCGCCCACGCCCAGTGGGGCTGGGTGATCGCAGCGGTGCTGTTCTCGGCGCTCAGCTATGTGGCCGCGGCGATGGCACTGCTGGGGTTCGTGCCGGAGCGGGTGCCGTTCCTGCGGACGGCGGCGGCCCAGGTCGCCGGGTCCTTCGTGAAGATCGTGGCGCCGGCGGCGGTCGGCGGTGTGGCTCTGAACACGCGCTTCCTGCAGCGCCAGGGGGTGCGGCCGGGGCTGGCGGTGGCCAGCGTCGGCGCGTCGCAGCTGTTCGGGCTCGGCTGCCACATCCTGATGCTGCTGTCCTTCGGCTACCTGACGGGCACCGAGAAGACGCCATCACTGTCGCCGTCCCGGACGGTCATCGCGGGTCTGCTGACCGTGGCGGTGCTGGTGCTCGTGGTGACCTCGGTGCCGTTCCTGAGGAAGTTCGTCGTCACGCGCGTGAGGTCGCTGTTCGCCGGTGTCGTGCCGCGCATGCTCGACGTGCTCCAGCGGCCGCAGAAGCTCGTCACGGGCATCGGCGGCATGCTGCTGCTGACGTTCTGCTTCGTGATGTGCCTGGACGCCTCCATCCGCGCGTTCGGCGACAACTCGACCTCGTTGAGCATCGCCAGCGTCGCCGTGGTCTTCCTCGCCGGAAACGCGCTCGGCTCCGCGGCGCCCACCCCCGGCGGCGTCGGAGCGGTCGAGGCGAGCCTCACGCTCGGTCTGATCGCCGTCGGCCTCCCCAAGGAAGTGGCCGCCCCGGCCGTCCTGCTGTTCCGGCTGCTCACGCTGTGGCTCCCGGTGCTGCCGGGCTGGCTCGCCTTCAACCAGCTCACCCGCAAGGGCGCCCTGTAACCGGGCCCTCACGGCGGCCTCCGCGGGTCGTACCTCGGACGGCCCGCGTCCCGCGCGCCCCGGCGCGGGCCGCGTGAGGATGGACGCATGGCCAACCCGTTCCGGCTGTGCGCCGCCGCCCTCACCACCAGCGCCGTGCTGCTGGCCGCTCTGCTGGCCGGATGCAGCAGCAGCGAAGGCGCCAAGGAGGGGGACCTGAAGGCACAGAAGCTGGACTGGAAGGACTGCCCGGCCCCCTCCGAGGCGCAGGGCGGCGGCAGCTCCCCCTCCCCGCTGCCCAACGGCGCCAAGTGGCAGTGCGCCACCATGAAGGCGCCCCTGGACTGGAGCAAGCCCAAGGACGGCACCATCGACATCGCCCTGATCCGCGCCAAGGCCACCGGGGATCCGGGCCGGCGGATCGGCTCACTCGTCTTCAACTTCGGCGGCCCCGGCGGCAGCGGCGTCACCACCCTGCCGGCGTTCGGCGAGGACTACGCCGCCCTCAACACCCGCTACGACCTGGTGAGCTTCGACCCGCGCGGGGTCGGCCGCAGCGCACCGGTGGAATGTGAGAGCGACGCCCAGCTCGACGAGTACTTCCAGCAGGACGCGACACCCGACGACAAGGCCGAACAGACCCAACTGCTCAACCGGACCAAGCAGTTCAACGACGCCTGCGAGAAGAACTCCAAGAAGGTCCTGCCGCATGTGCGCACCACCGACGCGGCCCGTGACATGGACCTGATGCGCCAGGTCCTCGGCGACGACAAGCTGCACTACTTCGGCATCTCCTACGGCACCGAACTCGGCGGCGTCTACGCCCACCTGTTCCCCAAGCACGTCGGCCGGGCCGTCTTCGACGCCGTCGTCGACCCCACCCAGGACCCCGAGCAGAGCGCGCTCGGACAGGCCGAGGGCTTCCAGCTCGCACTCGACAACTTCGCCGAGGACTGCACGTCGAAGCAGACCGAGTGCCCGATCGGCGACACCCCGCAGGACGTCAAGGACCGCATCGCCAAACTGCTCGCGGACCTGGAGAAGAAGCCGATCCCCGGTGTCTTCCCCCGCCAGCTGACCCAGACCGCGGCGACCAACGGCATCGCGCAGTCCCTGTACTCCAAGGACTTCTGGGAGTACCTGACCGAGGGCCTGCAGCAGGCGTACGAGGGCGACGGCAAGATCCTCATGCTGCTGTCCGACTCGATGAACGGGCGCAGCGAGAACGGCGAGTACAGCAACATCACGGCGGCCAACGTCGCCATCAACTGCTCCGACGAGAAACCCCGGTACACCGCGGACGACGTCCAGCAGAAACTGCCCGAGTTCAGGTCCGCCTCCCCGGTGTTCGGTGACTACCTGGCCTGGGGCATGGTCGGCTGCACCGACTGGGCCGTGCCCGGCGCCGCCGACCATCCCGACGTCAGCGCCGCGGGATCGGCGCCCATCCTCGTCGTCGGCAACACCGGCGACCCCGCCACCCCGTACGCGGGCGCGAAGAAGATGGTGGAAGCGCTCGGCAAGGGTGTCGGCGTCGAGGTGACGTACAAGGGCCAGGGGCACGGGGCGTACGACAGCAAGAACAAGTGCGTGCAGAGCGCGGTGAACGACTATCTGCTGGACGGGAAGGTCCCGAAGGCCGGCACGGTCTGCTCATAGATCACCACAAGCCCCTCGAAAATCGCAGGTCAGAGCGTTATCCACAGGCTGTCACGGGGTGGCCCGGCTCCGCCTACCATGGCGTGAACGCCTGACGCGGCACGACGCGGAGGGCCTGCGAGGGGGGTGCACATGGCGCGATTCCTGCGGTGGACGGCCGCCGCGGCCGCAGCGCTGCTGGTGGCCGGATGCGGCGGCTCGTCGGACGGAGGCCATGACGAGGGCAAGGGGAGGGGCACGGCCAGGGAGACCGGCCCCGCGTCCGCATCGGCGTCACCGTCCGCGGTGGATCTGCCCTCCTCACTCACCTCACAGCGGCTCGACTGGCACCGCTGCAAGGCCACCGGGGACTCCGCCGCGCCCGGCGACGACTGGCGGTGCGCCACGCTCAAGGTGCCCCTGGACTGGTCGAAGCCGGACGGTACGACGATCGGCCTGGCCCTCATCCGCGCGCGGGCTACCGGAAGCAACCGGATCGGCTCGCTGCTGTTCAACTTCGGCGGCCCCGGCGGCTCGGGCGTGTCGATGATGCCGTACTACGCGGCCACCGCCTCCAAGCTGCGCGAGCGCTACGACCTGGTGAGCTGGGAACCCCGCGGGGTCGGCGCCGGCGGGGGCGTACGCTGCCGCGCCGACCGGGACATCGAGAGAGCCGAGCGGGTGGACGCCACCCCGGACACCCCGGCCGAGGAGAAGGCCTACCTGCAGGACGCCGCGGACTTCGGCAAGGGATGCCAGAAGGCCGCCGGTACGCTGCTGGCGCACGTCTCCACGACCGACACCGCGCGCGACATGGACCTGATGCGCCAGGTCCTCGGCGACCGGACGATGCACTACTTCGGCATCTCCTACGGCACCGAACTCGGCGGCGTCTACGCCCACCTGTTCCCCGAGAACGTCGGCCGGCTGATCCTCGACGCGGTGGTCGACCCGACAGCGGACGCGGTGGGCCACGCCGAGAACCAGACCCGCGGCTTCCAGCGGGCCCTGGACGACTACCTCAAGTCCACCGGCCAGGACCCACAGCAGGGCACAAGGAAGATCGCGCAACTGCTCGACCGGATCGACGCGAAGCCACTGTCCACGTCCTCGGGGTCCTCGGGGTCCTCGGGGTCCTCGGCCCGCAAGCTGACCCAGACGCTCGCGGTCACCGGCATCGTCGTGCCGCTGTACAGCGAGGCCGGCTGGCCGCGGCTCACCAGCGCGCTCAACTCGGCGGAGAAGGGGGACGGTTCGGGGCTGCTGGCGCTCGCGGACCAGTACGACGAGCGGGACTCCTCGGGGCACTACGGCACCACGAGCCACTCCCAACGGGTCATATCCTGCCTGGACGACAGACAGCGGCCCACGCTCGCACAGACGAAGAAACTGCTGCCCGAGTTCGAGCGGATCTCACCGGTCTTCGGGGACTTCCTCGGCTGGGACACGGCCGGCTGGTGCCACGACTGGCCGGTGCCCGGCCAGTACGACACCCCCGAAGTCAGTGCGCCGGGTGCGGCGCCCATCCTGCTGGTCGGCAACACCGGGGACCCGGCGACACCGTACGAGGGCGCCCGCAGGATGGCCGACGAACTGGGCAAGGGCGTCGGGATCGAACTCACCTGGAAGGGCGAGGGCCACGGGGCGTACGGCAACGGCAGCGACTGCGTCGACTCGGCGGTGAACACCTATCTGCTCGACGGGAGGGCACCGAAGGACGGCACCGTCTGCTCATGACGACGGAGCGCGAAGCCTCCTCGGCTCGACCGCCGACAACTCACCGAGCGGCCGGCACCGGTCCCGGCACCGGTCCCGGTACCGGCACCGGTCCGCCGCGCCGGGAGGCGAGCCCACCGCCGCCGGCATCGACGCCGCCGACGGGTCCGGCCGGTGTGAAGGGTGGCGTGTCCTGCCGGCAGGAGGCCCCGGCGGCCGGGAGCGCGCCCGTGGTGAAGTACCGCACGGCGTGCTGATCCAGGCAGGCGCTGGGAGGGTTGTACAGAGTGGTGTGCCCGTAGCCGTGGACGGTCAGCAGACGCGCGTTCGCCAGCTCGCGGGCCATCGCCTGGCCGCCCTCGTAGGGGGTGGCAGGGTCGAAGGTGGCGTTGACGACGAGGACGGGATGGGCGGTGGGCCTGTTCCACGGGCCTGTGTAGCGGTGGGCGGCGGTTGCCGGCCACTGCGCGCACCACTGGTAGTCCCACACCCAGCGGTGCCCGACATCCCCTGCGCGTGCGGTGCTGAAGGCGTCCAGTTCCGGGTAGCGGCCGAGGTCGCGGGGGTTGGGGCTCTCGGAACAGACCACCGCGGCTTCCTGCTCGAAGCCGGGATAGCCGGACGGTTGAGGGGACCCGGAGATCCGGGGGGTGCGTTTGAGCCACAGCTCCTGCAGGAGCGTGCCCGCATGCGTCCAGCCCGGGTCGACGAGATAGAGGTCCGTCAGCAGGGCGCTCACGGCGATGCTGTAGGTCCAGTCGCCCACCGGATGGCGCTTGAGCTGCTGCATCAGGTCGGCGAACTTGGTGCGCGTGGCCCGAGCGCTGCCGGCGGAGAACGCGCAGCGGGCTGCCGACACCTGGCCGCACAGGTTCAGGAACTGTTCCAGGGTGGCTGCCGACCCGAGATCCGAACCCAGTCGCAGAGGGGTGCTCAGCCGGGGTTCGGCACTCATGGAACCGTCGGCATAGCCCGTGGGACTGGCGTTACCGTCCAGGAGGAGGGCACGTACCTTGTCGGGAAAGAGGTTGGCGTACGTGGCACCGAGGAGCGTGCCGTACGAGACGCCCCAGTAGTTCAGCGTGGCGTCCCCGACCACCTGGCGCAGCCGGTCCAGATCCCGAGCGGTGTCGACGGTGGACACGTACCGCAACAGTGTCGGAGCCCGCTGCCGGCAGCGCTGGGCCAGGTCCGCCCGCGCCGCGATCCAGGACTGCCGTTCGCTCTCGCTCACCGGGAATCCCGCGGGTTGCCTCTCCGTCCACGCCACGGCTTCCGCGGCGGTGCGGAAACAGCGCACCGCGGTGCTGCGGCCCACTCCCCGCGGGTCCCAGCTGACGATGTCGAACCGCTCTCGCAGACCCTTCGGGAACCTTTCGTACGCGGTCGGCAGATCCCTGGTGCCGGGATTGCTGGGGCCTCCGGGGTTGAAGAAGAGCGTGCCGATCCTCTCGGCGGGGTCGGTGGCTCTGTACCGGATCACGGCAAGGTCGATGGCACGCCCCGCCGGACGGTCGTAGTCGAGGGGCACCTTGAACGTGGCACATTCGGACCCGCGCGCCCTCGGCTCCTCGCACGGTCGCCACGTCAATGCCGAAGCGCCGGGGGCTGTTCGGAGGCCGACACGCGGCTCGGTCGCGGCGCCGGGAACCAGTACGGACGTCAGAAGAAGCGTGGCGGAGCACGCCAGGCTTCCCCGACGTCTCGCTATGTCTCCGGGCATGCCCACAGCTCATCACCGTCGCTCGGCTCGCAGCACACGCTGGGCACCCGAACGGGTTCCGTCGTGATTCAGCGGAGAGAGACCGGCGGAAAGACGTCGGCTGCCAACGAGTGAATCCCGCCGCTCGGCGAGTGGCTGCCGACGTGGCGGCGGGAAGGCCGTTCTGCGTACCGGACAAACGATGGGCAGGGAGTCCCCATGCCGAAGTTCCTCATCCAGGCCACCTACACGCCCGAGGGCACGAAGGGTCTGCTCACGGAAGGCGCGACTGGCCGCCGCGCCGCGGTCGACCAGGTCGTCACCGGCCTCGGCGGGACGGTCGAGGCGATGTACTTCGCCTTCGGCCAGGACGACATCGTGCTCATCGTCGACTTCCCCGACCCGATCTCCATGGCCGCCGTCAGCCTCACCGTCAAGGCGAGCGGCGCCCTCCACACCCGGGCCACCCCTCTCCTCACCCTCGACGAGATCGACGAGGCAACCCGCCGGAAGGTCGCGTTCCGCGCACCTGGGGCGTGAACCTGGTTCGTGTTGTGGTGAGAACCCGATGAGAGTGTGTCCGGCATGGAGACACCCATCGCCCCTGAAAGCGGGGATGAGGAGCACGCCGTCATCGCCCACTTTCGGCTTGCGACCGAAGGTTTCGGCGACGCCGAACAGCGAAGGCAGGTCTACGACGCCAAGCAGGTGATGGCGGCGGCGGTCGAGCAGGCCGGTGTCGGGGAGGTCGACGGCGACGAGTTCGGAGGGGGCCGAGCTGCGCTCTACGCCTACGGGCGAGATGCCGATGCCCTGTTCAAGGTCATGGAGCCGACTCTGCGCAGTCTCCCGTTCAGACCGGCACACGTCGTTCTCCGGCGCGACGACAGCGAGTCGCGCATCGACCTGTAGGCCGGCCCAGGCCGGCCGCCGGCCGACAACGACAGAAGCCCACGGCATCCGATCCGGTCAGAGCCGTGGGCTTCTTCTGCCTCGCCGGTCAGCGAGACCGCTGATCAGTAGACCGGCTTGTGCGGTTCGATCTGGTTGACCCAGCCGATGACGCCGCCGCCCACGTGGACCGCGTCCGCGAAGCCCGCGGACTTCAGGACCGCGAGGACTTCCGCACTGCGGACGCCCGTCTTGCAGTGCAGGACGATCTTCTTGTCCTGAGGGAGGCCCTCCAGGGCGGTGCCCATGAGGAACTCGTTCTTCGGGACCAGCCTGGCGCCCGGGATGGAGACGATCTCGTACTCGTTCGGCTCGCGGACGTCGATGATCTCGATGTTCTCGCCGTCGTCGATCCACTCCTTCAGCTGCTTCGGAGTGATGGTGGAGTCGGCGGCCGCCGCCTGGGCCTCCTCGGAGACGACGCCGCAGAAGGCCTCGTAGTCGATGAGCTCGGTGACGGTCGGGTTCTCGCCGCAGACCGCGCAGTTCGGGTCCTTGCGGACCTTGACCTGGCGGTACTGCATCTCCAGGGCGTCGTAGATCATCAGGCGGCCGACCAGCGGCTCGCCGATGCCCGCGAGGAGCTTGATCGCCTCGTTGACCTGGATGGAGCCGATGGACGCGCACAGCACGCCCAGGACGCCGCCCTCGGCGCAGGAGGGGACCATGCCGGGGGGCGGGGGCTCCGGGTAGAGGCAGCGGTAGCAGGGGCCGTGCTCGGACCAGAAGACCGAGGCCTGGCCGTCGAAGCGGTAGATCGAACCCCACACGTACGGCTTGTTCAGCAGCACGCACGCGTCGTTGACCAGATAGCGGGTCGCGAAGTTGTCCGTGCCGTCGACGATCAGGTCGTACTGGCTGAAGATGTCCATCACGTTGTCGGCTTCCAGCCGCTCCTCGTGAAGGACCACGTTCACGTACGGGTTGATGCCCTTGACGCTGTCGCGCGCGGACTCGGCCTTGGAACGGCCGATGTCGGACTGGCTGTGGATGATCTGGCGCTGCAGGTTCGACTCGTCGACCTCGTCGAACTCCACGATGCCGAGCGTGCCCACGCCCGCGGCGGCCAGGTACATCAGCGCCGGCGAGCCCAGGCCGCCGGCGCCCACACAGAGCACCTTGGCGTTCTTCAGCCGCTTCTGCCCGTCCATCCCGACATCGGGGATGATCAGGTGGCGGGAGTACCGGCGGACCTCGTCTACGGTGAGCTCAGAAGCTGGCTCGACCAGGGGTGGCAGCGACACGGGGACTCCGTTGGTCGGTCAAACAGTACGGTTGTTCTTCCCGTAACACTGCCACGGCCTTTTTCATTCCGAGACACCCGTCCCGACACGCGAGACGATCTCGTCCCAGTAGCCGGGCATCGTCTCCCAGGGGTCGACGCGGCCGCGGCGGTCGGTGCGGTCCGTGAAGTAGATCGTCCCCGCTCCCTGCCAGCGCGCGATGCGCAGTGCCTCCTCCAGATGCCCGCGGGGCACGCCGTGCACCAGGTGGCAGAAGCGCTCGGGCGGGTAGTCGGCGGTCCACTCGGCGACCTGCGAGAAGCGGTAGTAGGACCAGGAGCCGCGGAAGGTCACCAGCTGGTCGGCGTTCTCCGCGTACCCGGGGTGCGGGTGGGTGCCGTGGCCGAGGACGATGTGCGCGGTGTCACTGAGCGCCCGGAGCCGTGTGATCGCGCGGCGGACCTCGGGCAGCGCGATGCGGTCGCTGGGACAGCGCTCCAGCAGGAAGCCGTCGACGCGGTACCAGTCGAGGTGGCGCTGCGCGTCCGAGAGCAGGTCGCCGAGGGCACGGGCGCCGTGGGTGAGGTCCAGGTGGCCCAGCACGCGGACGCCCGCGTTGCGCAGCCGGCCCGCGGCTTCCAGGCAGTGCGGGTCGGGCCGGGTGCCGGGCCCGGCGGCGACGTTGAGCACGACCCAGTCCAGGGGGGTGCCGGGACGGGCGAGCTCGGCCCACTGGGCCGGGGCGACGAGCGGGTGCGCGTAGCCGGGGACGCCGAGGGCGGTACGGACGCCGGTGCCGGTGGTGCCCGCTGTCGTGGTGCTGGTCAGATGCGGCATGCCGCCTCCATCCAGATGTCGGCGAGGGATTCTTCGAGGTTGATCCGGGGCCGCCAGCCGAGCCGGTCCCGGGCGGTGCGGACGTCGGCCTGCTGCCAGCTTCCGCAGCCGTCCGGGTACGGGTAGGCGACCGGGGCCACGTGGTCGGGGTCGGTGCGGGGGTGACCGATGGCGCTGCGCAGCGGCCCGGGAGGGGCGTCGAGTTCGTGCAGGGCGCCGCCGTACCCGGCGACCCGGGCGAGGACGGCGGCGGCGTCGCGGAGCCGGACGGCGCGGCCGGAGCCGATGTTGATGACACCCTGGGCGGCGGAGAGGGAGGCGGCGTGCACGGCACGGGCGACGTCGCGGACGTCGACGAAGTCGCGCTGGACGCCGAGGCCGCCGAGCTTGAGTTCGCCGTCACCGGACTGCATGGCGCGGCGCATCGCCTCGGCGAGCCGGCCGAGCGGGGAGCCGGCCGGGGTGGCGGGTCCGGCGGGTGAGAAGACACGGAGGACGACGGCGTCGAGGCCGGAGCCGAGGACCAGTTCGGTGGCGGCGAGCTTGCTGACGCCGTAGGGCCCGCCGGGGCGCGGCACGGCGTCCTCCGCCGTGGAGGAGCCGGGCTGGCTGGGGCCGTACTCCGAGCCGCATCCGATCTGCACCAGGCGGGCGCCGCAGCCGCTGCGGCGCAGGGCCTCGCAGACGGTGGCGACGGCGACGGTGTTGTGCCGGGTGAGTTCGCGGGCGCCGCCGCGGGTGGCGCCGGCGCAGTTGACGACGACTCCGGGGTGGACCGCGTCCAGGAAGCGGGTGAGCGCTCCGGGGCTGCCGGTGGCGAGGTCGAAGCGGACGTCGGCGTCATCGCCACGGCCGAGCGCGGTGAGCTGGACGGCGGGGTCGGCGAGCAGGCGGTCGGCGACGAAGCGGCCGATGTATCCGTTGGCTCCGATCAGCAGGACCCTCATCGGGCGGCTCCCGGGGTGTGCGCTCCGGCCGCTCCCAAGGCTCCCAAGGCTCCGGGCGCCCCAGGCTCTGCGGGCGCCGTGGGCGCTCCGTGTCGGGAGGTGGTCATCTGGTCTTCTCCTTCGAAGGGGTGATGCGGTCGCCTCCGGCGGTGGGCCGGGCGCCCGCGGCCAGGTGCCGCCACGCGTTCGGGGCGGGTGGCTACGGGCTGGGTTCGGGCCGGTGGCGGAAGATTCACTCGGGTGCTCCCGTGGGCGCGTGGGCCGAGGCCTGGGTGAGGGTGCGCAGGGCGTGGGCCAGCAGCGTCAGGGCCGTGGCCCCGCAGGCGAGCGCCGGGACGGCGGCCGGGCCCCAGGTGTCGACCAGGGTCTGGACGGGGGTCGCCAGGAAGGCCAAGCCGGGCAGCCGGCCGGCCAGGGTCAGGGCGGGGGCCGCCGCCTCGACGGCCGCCGCCGCGCCGAGGGCGACGGCGGGGGCGTGCCGGTGCTGGTGCACGGTGAGGAGGCGGGCGAGCAGGAGGAGGGCGCCCAGGGTGAGCGCCTGCGGGTAGCCGGCGTCCTCGTGCAGGACGGCACCGCACAGGGCCAGCAGGGCGGTCAGGACGCCCAGGAACAGGACGAACGTGCCGAGCAGCAGCGGGCGGGCGGCGGTCGTGAAGTCCTCCAGGCCCCGGCTGCCGGCGAGCCTGCGGCGGGCGCCGGCCGTGAGGAGGTGGGCGCACCAGGCGGCCGGGGCGCAGGCCAGGGTGAGCGCCAGGGCTGGGGCGGTGGTCACCGGCCAGGGGCCGTCCGGGGCGCCGGTGGGCAGGGTGTCGGGGCCGCCTGATACGACGGCGCGCAGGAGCCCGTCGCCGAGAAGGGCGTACCCGAGCAGCCAGAGGGTCCACGCGCGCGTGCCGGATGCCGACCGCCAGGAGGGTGTGCCGCGCTCGGTGGCGAGGGGGCCCCGGCGCAGGGCCGTACGGACGGTGAGGGCGACGGCGAGGAGCCCGCCGAGGGCCACCAGCAGGCGGGTCTGGCCGTGGGTGAGGCGCAGTCCGGCCACGGCGGCCGCGGTGAGCGCGCCGGGCAGGAGGGTCAGCAGGGCCCAGCCGGCCCGGACCCGCGGTACCCGCACCGGCTCGGACTGCGGGTGCGGTGCGCCGTCGCGGGGCACGCGCGCGTACAGCTCCTCGGCGAGAGAGAAGACGTCGCGGTGCCGGAAGCGGGCGGCGGTACGGTCGGTGACTCCGTGTGCCTCCAGCCCGGCGGCGATCTCCAGCGGATCCACGGCCCGTTCGCACAGGTCACGGTGACGGTGCAACAGGGCTTTCACGGGGTCGGCGGCACCGCGCCGGGGCGGGCTTCTACGGCTCCTGCCCGGCTCGGAATCGGCTCGGGTGCGCGCGGGCGCTGCGGGCGCCGCCCGGCGAGCGGCGACGGCGGAACCGTCCGCGAGGGAGGGCGCCTCGGCGCCGGGCCCGCTGGAGGCCACATCTGCCCCGGACTGCGCCCCCGGCCCGAAGGTTCCGGCGGAGGCCACCCCAGCCCCGTACTGCCCACCCGAGCCTGCGGGCCCGGCGGAAGCCACGGGCGTTCCAAACCCCACGGAGCCTTCCACCAGCCACTCGCCCGACCGCTGGTCCCACACGTCGGGGCCGCTCGGCACCTCGGGACGGCCCAGTGCACCCGGGCCGTCCGGGTCACTCAGGTCGCTCAGGACGTCCCTGTCGCCCTGGCCTCTCTCCAGCCCACCCGAGCCGCTCACAGTGCTCCCTCCGGAGCCGTCTGGGGGTTCGCGCGGACCGGGCCGCCTGCCGCCCAGCCGGGCAGGCCCCGGGCCACGACGCGGGCCGTGGGTCCGGTCCAGCCGACGGGGACGTGGGACTCGGCCGGTGCGGCGAAGGGCAGCGGTGCGCCCGCCTCGTCGAGGACGACCCGGCGCACCGGGCAGCGCGAGACGACCTCCAGGTAAATGCTGTGAAATGCCGCGATGTTCTGCTCGACGGTGAACAGTTCGAGCGCGCGGGCGCGTGCGGCGGCGCCAAGGCGCTCACGGCGCTCGGGGTCGCGCAGCAGCGCCAGGCACGCCTCGGCGAGAGCCCGCGGATTGCGCGGGGGTACGACGAGGCCCGTGCCGCCGATGGCCTCCACCACCGCGCCGACATCGGTGGAGACGGTGGCGCGGCCGCAGAACATGGCTTCGACCAGGCTGATCGGAAAGCCCTCGACGACGCTGGAGAGGACGACGACGGCGCCGGCGGCGTACGCGTCGGGCAGCGTCGGGGCCTCGGGGCCGCCGATCTCCTCGAAGGAGACCGGGTTGTCGCCGACCGCGTGCACGCCCTCCGCCTCGTCGGGGAAGAGCTGGGCGGCCAGGACCTGGCAGTGGCCCAGGTAGGCCTCGCCCTCGGGGCTCGCGGGCGGGCCGATGATCCGCAGGCGGGCCTTCGGCTCCTCCTTGCGCACCTCGGTGAAGGCGTGCAGCAGGGACACCAGGTCCTTGGCGGGTTCGACGCGCCCGACCCAGACGAGGGTGTCCGCGTCGGCACGGTCGGGGGCCTCGCCGACCTCGGCGAAGCGGGAGGCCTCCATGCCGGGGTGGACGGTGCGGATCCGGGATCGGTCGGCGCCGCACCGTTCCTGCCAGCGGCGGGTGTGCGCGTTGCCGGGGGTGAGGATCGCGGCGTGCGCGTAGACCTCGGTGGCCAGCCTGCCGTGGAAGGCGGCGAGCAGGGCGCGTACGGCGGGGGCTGCGGTGTCCGGGCCGAGGGCCAGGTAGTGCGAGCGCAGTCGCACGCCGTACTCGGTGACCAGCAGCGGTACCTCGCAGAAGTGCCGGGCGAGCAGTCCGGGCAGGGCGGCCGGACCGCCCGCGGTGGCGTGGCAGAGGTCGGCCGCGCCTAGGCCGTCGTCGTCGTACCAGTCGAGGGAGAGCGGGCGCAGGGCGCGTTCGAGGTGGGCGGTGACGGTGAGCAGGTCGGGTACGCGCGCCTCGCGCGCCGTGCGCGGCGCTCCGGGGGCGCGGCAGGCGCGCTCCAGGGTGCGTACGGCGGTGTCGGAGCGCAGGGCACCGACCAGTCCGCCCTCGTCGCGGGCGAGTTCGGCGAGTCCATACAGGGCGCTGCCGAAACGGTCCGCCAGCTGAGCGGAGTCGGCCTCGGACACGGCGCCGGGCCCCGTGCAGACCACCGCGACCAGTTCGCCGTAGCACTCGGTGAAGCGCCGGCGCGCGCGCCTCCCGTGGGCGACACCGTCGTCCTCGGCCGTCCACAGCGGTGCCGTACGGACCCGGCTGACCTGCTCGGGAAGCGGGATCCAGCCCTCGTCCTCCTGCCGGCGGCTGCGGCTGAGCGCGTAGATGTCGAACTCGTACTGTGCGAGCCCGCGCACGAGCCGGTCGCACCAGAGTCCGGCGTCACCGCTCACATACGGATAGCCACCCTCCGTAAGTAGTCCGACGCGCACGTGTGCACCCCCGATCTCCCGCCGAGTGGGAGCCGCCTTGGTCGTGGCGGCTCGCAGCGGGACGAACGTATGCGGACAAGGGGGTGGCGCGACGGACGGTTGTCCATCGCGCCACCAAAAGGGGTGAACGGTCGTAACTTTCGCGTGCGGGTCGCGTTCCGGCGCGCTAGGAGATCAGACGGTGATCACTCGAACGCGAAACGTCACGTCGCGGCCGGCTCCCGCCGGGCCGCGCGCCGCCGGGACGCCAGCTCGGGGTCGAGCGCGGGTACGGCGGCCAGCAGCTGCCTGGTGTACGGCTCGCGCGGGGCGTCGTACACCTCGTCGACGGGTCCGCACTCCACCACCCGGCCGCCGCGCATCACCGCGACCCGGTCGCTGACCGGGCGGACCACGGCGAGGTCGTGCGCGATGAACACGAGCGCGAGGCCGAGTTCCCGCTGCAGCTCGCCGAGCAGTGCGACCACCTGGGCCTGCGTCGTGACGTCGAGCGCGGAGACGGGCTCGTCGCAGACGATGACGCGCGGGTCGGCGGCGAGCGCCCGCGCGATACCCACGCGCTGGCGCTGTCCGCCGCTGAACTCGTGCGGGTAGCGGTCGTAGTGCGCCGCTTCGAGCCCCACGCGCTCCAGCAGTTCGGTCACGCGCCCGCGGATGCGCCGTTCGTCCTGCTCCCCGCGCGCGCGGAGCGGGTCGGCGATGGACTCGCCCACGCTGCGGCGGGGGTTGAGGGAGGAGATGGGGTCCTGGAAGACCATCTGGAGGGCCGGGTTCACGCCGGTGTGCGGGCGACCGTCGTGGCGGATCTCCCCGGCGGTCGGCTCCAGCAGCCCGACCAGCATGCGGCCCAGGGTCGTCTTGCCGCTGCCGCTCTCCCCCACGACGCCCAGGGTCTCGCCCCGGCGGACGGTCAGCGAGACGTCGTCCACGGCCGCGAACGCCCGCTTGCCGCGCCCGAACTCGCGCCGCAGGCCGGTGGCCTGCAGGACGACCTCGTCGGACGCTCCGGAGGCGGCGCGCCGGGCGTCCACGCGCGGTACGGCGTCGAGGAGTTCGCGGGTGTACGCCTGCGCGGGCACACCCAGAACCGTGCCGACCGGGCCCTGTTCGACGGCCCTGCCGCGCCGCATGACCAGTACCTCGTCCACGCTCTCGGCGGCGACGCCCACGTCGTGGGTGACGAGCAGCAGGCCCATGCCGGTCTCCTCGCGCAGCCTGTGCAGCAGGTCGAGGATCTGGGCCTGGACGGTGACGTCGAGGGCCGTCGTGGGCTCGTCGGCGATCAGCAGCTCGGGCGAGCAGGCGAGCGCCATGGCGATGAGGGCGCGCTGCCGCATGCCGCCGCTGAACTCGTGCGGGCGGGAACGGGACCGGCGCCGTGCGTCCGGAATTCCCACCCGGTCCAGCACCTCGACGGCACGCGCGCGTGCGGCGCGGCGTGACACGCGTGCGTGCACGCGGTGGACCTCGGCGATCTGGTCGCCGATGGCGTAGTACGGGTCGAGCGAGGACAGCGGGTCCTGGAAGACCATGGCGGCCTTCGCGCCGCGCAGCCGCCGCAGTTCCTCGTCCGAGGCCCGCCGCACGTCGGTGCCGGCGACGTGGACCGCGCCGCCGACCCGCGCTCCGGTGCCCCGGTGCAGGCCCAGCAGGGCGCCGGCGACCGTGGACTTGCCGGAGCCGGACTCGCCGACGAGCGCGAGGGCGGCGCCCTCCGCCAGCCGGAAGGAGAGCCCGTCCACAGCCCGCAGGGTGCCGAACTCGACTGTCAGGTCCGTGACTTCCACCAGGCTCATGCGAGTACCACCCGTCGGTCGGCCACCGCGTAGAGCACGTCCGCGACGGCGTTGGCCACGACCACGAAGAATCCGATGACCAGGACCATGCCGACGACCACCGGCAGGTCGACGACCTTCACCGCGTGCACCAGTTCCTGGCCGATGCCGGGCAGTCCGAAGAGGGTCTCGGTGAGGACGGCGCCGCCCACCGCGCCGCCGAAGTTGTTGGCGTTCAGCGCGATGACCGGCGCGAGCGCGCCGCGCAGGGCGTGCCGCCCGACGACCGAGCGCTCGGCGACGCCGTAGGCGCGGAAGGTGCGTATGTGGTCCTCGGCGAGGGTCTCCAGCATGGCCGCCCTGGTCAGGCGGGCGAAGGCCGCCGCCTCGACGAGGGCGAGGGAGAGCCACGGCAGCAGCAGGTTCCACGCCCACTGCTCGGGATCGTCGGTGAACCTCACGTACAGCGGGAAGGGCAGCAGTCGCAGCTCGCCGCAGACGACGATCATGAGGACCAGGCCGATGACGAAGACGGGCGTGGCCGTGCCCGCGAGGGTGATCGCGGTCAGTGCGCGCTCGGTGAACCGGCCGCGCCGCCAGGCGGAGAGCACGCCGGTGCCGACCCCGAGGACGAGCCAGATCACCATGGCGCCGACCACCAGCGAGAGGCTGACCGGGAGCTTGGTCAGGATGATGTCCGTCACCTGCCGGTCGCTCTGGTAGGAGAGCCCGAGGCAGGGCGCCGGGCAGTGCTCGACCGAGGTGCCCGTCGAGTAGTCCTGGCCGGCGACGATGCCCTGCAGGAAGTGCCAGTAGCGCAGGTACAGGGGGTCGTCCAGCTTCAGCTGCTGGGCGACCTGGTGCACCTGTTCCGGCGAGCAGCGCGGGCCGCAGGAGATCTGGGCGACGTTGCCGGGGGTGACGTAGAAGACGACGTAGATGATCACCGAGATGGCGAGGAGGGTGATCAGGGCGCCGGCGACGCGGCGCAGCACGAAGCCGCCGAACCCGCTCATGCGGCGCCCTCCTTGTCCGCCCTGCCCTCGCCCCTGCCGCCCGTGCCGACGCGCAGTCGGGAGGCCGCGCGCGGGTCGAGGGCGGTGCGGACACCGTCGCCGAGGACGGTCAGCGCGACGACGGTGCCGAAGAGGGCTCCGGCGGGCAGGAGCAGGTACTGCGGCGCCGCCTGGTACCAGACGTCGGCGGCGGTGAGCATCTGTCCCCAGGACGGTGTCGGCGGCTTCACACCGATGCCGAGGAAGGACAGGGCTGCCTCGATCGAGATGTTGATGGGCACGAGCAGCGCTCCGTACGTGATGACGGGTGCGGCGAGGCCGGGCAGCAGCTCGCGGCGGGCGATCCGCCAGGTGCCCCAGCCGCTGAGCCGTGCGGCGGACACGTAGTCGAGCCCCTTGAGGGTGAGTGTCTGCGCGCGCGTGATCTTGGCGATGTTGCCCCACGCGATCAGGCCGATCACGAACGTGACCAGAACGGGGCGCGGGAAGCTCGACGGCACGATCGCGAGGAGCGCCAATGCCATGATCATCAAAGGCAGGGCGATGATGATGTCCGTGATCCTGCTCAACAGTTGATCAACCCATCGGCTGCCGAGCGCCGAGGCGGCGCCGACCACCACGCCGAGGGTCACCTGGATCGCGGTCGCTCCCAGCGCGACCCCCAGCGAGACCCGCGCTCCGTACACCAGGCGCGCGAACAGGTCGCGTCCGGTCTGCGGCTCGACGCCCAGCCAGTGGTCGCCGCCGATGCCGCCGAACGAGCCGATGGGCACGCCTCCGCGCGCGGAGTCGATCAGGGAGGGGTGGTAGGTGGTGGGGTCCTGGCCCTCCAGGGCGGTGAGCAGGGGCGCGGCGAGCGCGACCAGGACGAGCAGCGCGACGACGGCCGCGGCGACCAGGGCGGCGCGCTGCGCCCGCAGCCGCCGCCAGAACTGACGGGCCCCCGAGGCGGGGGGGGGGGGGGGGGTGGGGCGGGGGGGGGGGGGGGGGAGAGGGGGCGTGCTCACGCACATCCTTTCCCCCAAACCGGGGGGGATGCAGGAAGCCGGG
>NZ_JBWKFL010000006.1:177935-184620 GCF_056434305.1 Streptomyces sp. NPDC044061
AAATGCAACGGGCCCGGGGGACACCGGGGCGCTACCTCACCCCGGAACCCCCCACGGAACTAAGGGCCCCCCCGGGCCCCGTGGGGGGGTTTTCCCCCCCCCCCCCCCCGGGGAGGCGACAAGTGCCTCGCTCACGGACTTACTTCACCGCGACCTGGGAGATGTCCAGGACGCCGGTCCAGTCGCTGATGACGATGTTCCTGACGTCCTCGCCGTACAGGCGCTTGTAGACGGGGTGGAACAGCGGCACGACGAGGGCCTGCCCGCCGATCTTCCTGTCCAGTGCACCCCACCGCTTGGCGGCCGCGTCAAGGTCGGTCAACCTGTTGATCGCGTCAATCTCGTCATTGACCGACTTGTCGTTCAGCAGACCCGTGTTGAAGTTCGCTCCGTCCTTGACGATCTGCCGGCCGTCGAAGATCGGGGCGAGGAAGGGACCGCCGGAGGGCCAGTCGGCACCCCAGTGGGCGAGGAAGAAGCCGGGCTCGGTCCGCACACTGTGGATCTTGTCCGAGTAGTCGTTCTCCTCCAGGCCCTGCAGCTTGACCGTGATGCCGGCCTTCTTGAGCGCGTCCTGGACAGCGGTAGCGATCTCGGGGCTGGTCTCGAAGTCCTTGCTGTTGGAGTGGGTCAGCGTGACGGTGAGGCCGTTCTTGTGACCGGCCTGCGCCAGCAGCTCCTTGGCCTTGGCCGCGTTGCCGCTCCTACCGGCGGGGAAGAGGTCGTAGGGCGTGTAGCCGAAGGACTTCTGGTCGGGCAGGAAGGTGGTGGCGGGCTCGGCGAGCGCCGAACCGCCGGCGGCGTTGACCACGGAGGAGCGGTCGAGGGCGTACGAGATCGCCTGCCGCACCTCGGGGTTGTCGAACGGCTTCACCTTCGGGTTGAAGGCGATGTAGTCGGTGTAGCCGAAGCGGCCGGTGCCCACACGCGCGGCCAGTTCCTTGTCGCCCGTCACCTTGGCGAGTTCGGCCGGGCCGAGGTTGGTGTCCGTGGTGACGGCGGCCGCGTCCGCTCCCTGGGACGTCGACAGCCGCTGGTTGATCACGGAGGAGTCGAGGCCGGAGCGGACGTCGATGGTGTCCGGGTAGGCCTTGCGCTCGGCGTCGACGGCCGTGGACCAGTGGGTGTTGCGCTTCAGGACGAGGTGCTCGCCGTCGTTCTCGTTCCTGACGACCTTGTAGGGACCGGACGAGATCGGGTGCTCCTCGTACTTGGTGCCCGTGTCCTCGGCCTTCGGGACCGGGGTGAACTGCGTCTGCGTGGCGAGGAACGGGAACTCGCCCTCGGGCTTGTTCAGGTGGAAGACGATGGTCCGCTCGTCCGGCGTCTCGATCGCCGAGAGGCCCTTCTTGTCCTTGTACGGCCCCTGGTAGTCGGCGGCGCCGACCAGCCAGTCCCTCAAGTAGGGTGCGCCGCCGGAGAGTTCGGGAGCGAAGGAGCGCTCGATGCCGTACTTGATGTCGGCCGAGGTGATCGGGGTGCCGTCCTCGTACTTCAGGCCCTTCTTCAGGGTGTACGTCCACACGGTCGCGTCCTTGTCGGGGCGCCCGGTGTCGGTGGCGAGGTCCGGGACGACCTCGGCGCCGGCCGCGCCGTTCTCGCGGTTGCGGGTGGTGAGGGTGCGGAACACCAGGGACGGGACGTTTCCGCCGCCGGAGGTGTAGAGGCGGGCGGGGTCGAAGTCCTGCTGCGGGTTGGAGTTCAGCACCGTGAGCGTGCCGCCCTTGTGCGGCGTGGAGTCGCCACCGGAACCTTGGCATCGTTGTCCTTCGGGCCGCAGGCGGCGGCGCCCGCTGCCACGACCAGGCTGACGGATGCCGCTGCCACGTGGCGCGCAATGACGGACGGTTGACGCATCGGAATGACGACCTCTCGGGGGAACTGATCGAGGGTTTCTCGAAAAGTGAGACAGATGGACGAGGGGTGAGACGGCTGCGGACAGACGTCGGCCCGGCGCCGGGTCGTCGAAAAATCCGTGACGGGGTCACGGACGGAAAAGGAAGGAAGGTCGCGACGCGAACGCCAGGGAGGCGGCGTCAGCGACAGTGGATGTCGGCCACGCAGAGAGCGGTCACGCCGAGCAGCGCCAGCTCGATGGCGGCGCTGTTGGAGACGGCATGACTAGACCACATGCGCAAAAATATGAACGACCTTGCGACGCATGTCAATCCGGCATAAGGGGCGCCTGTCAACTCCTGGGGTAGGGCCAGGGGTTGGGCAGACAGTGGATTCCGTCGTGGTCGAGGAACTTGGTCTGCTGCTGCATGACCGGGGCGAGTTCGCCGTTCTTCTGGCACGACACATGGCCGTGGCCGAGCCGGTGACCGATCTCGTGATTGATGAGCATCTGCCGGTATGCGTGGATCTTGTCCCCGTACGTCTTGCTGCCCTGTGCCCACCGGTAGGCGTTGATCATCACGCGCTCGGTGGACGCGGAGTCGCAGGAGACGTTGTCCTCCGTGGTGTCCAGGCCGGACTTGGCGCACCACTGGGCGGTGGTGCCGGGGCTGGCGAGCGTGATCACGAAGTCGGGCTTGCCGGAGGAGACGCGCTCGAAGGTGCGGGCGCCGCCGTGGGCCCAGCTGCGGTCGTCGTTGAGCGTCTTCTGCACGGCCTCGGCGAACAGCGCGCCGTCCAGGCCGAGTCCCTGCTCGACGTCCACCCGGTAGGTGTACTTCTGCCCCTTGCCGGGCGCCTTGTCGAAGCCGGGTACGGCGTCGAACTTCCCGGAACCCTTCAGCGTGGCGCCGAGCGGGTACGTCCGGTCCATCTTCTGCTCGTACGTCAGCGTCGCGACGCTCGGCGAGGCGGACGGGGCGCTCTGCCCTTGGGCGCGGGCGTCGCGCGCCTGGTCGGTGGCGGACTGCGAGCGCACGTCGCTCCCGTCGTGGCCGTCGGCGACCTGCCCGGCCACGACGACCGCGAGCACGGTGGTCACGGCCGCCGCCGCGATGCCCGTGAAGGCCCGCCCCTTGCCGCCGGCGCGCTGCGCGGGCACGCCGGCCGGCGGCGCCTCGCCGCCGTCACCGGTCCCGGCTGCCTCCGGCTCGTCGGGCCCGTACGACTCCTGCGCGGTGGCGGACTCGGTACGGCCTGCCCCACCGCCGCCGGCCCGGGGTTCGAAGACGTCGACGTCCTCCTCGAAGGCGTCGAGGTAGTCCTGTCGGGGTCCACCGCGGGAGCGCCCCGACCCGCCCTGCCGCTGCCGCGGGAAGGCGACACCGGGCCCGGCCGGGCCCTGCCGCACCCCGGAGGCGACCCCGGGACCGGCGCCGGCCGCCTCCGTGAACTCGCCCCAGCCACCACCGGCTTCACGCTGCTCGGGATGCCCACCCCGGGCCTGCGCCCCGCCCGCACCGAGACGAGGCACACCGCGCGCGGGCGTGCCGTCCGGCAGCCGGGGCACACCGTGGGCGGGCGTGCCGTCGGGGAAACGGGGCACACCTCGAGCCGGAGTGCCGTCAGGAAGCCGCGGCGCCCCCTGCACCGGAGTGCCCTCGGGCACACGCCGGCCACCCTGCACCCCCGGCCCACCCGGAAAACGCGGAACACCGCGCGCGGGCGTGCCGTCAGGAAGCCGCGGTACCCCCCGCGCAGGCGCTCCCGGCGGGGACCCGGGCGTTGTCCGGGCCGTGCCGGGGCGTGGTGCGTCGTACGCCTGGGGGCTGCCCTCCGGGGCCTGCCGCCGGCCGGGGAGGCCGGGCTGTCGGGGCTCGCTCGGAGTACCGGAGGCCGTGCTCCGTCCCCCTCGTTGTGCGCTTATGTCCCCGGAGTCGCCCTTGGGGGCCGGTCCGCGGCGGCTGTGGCGTCCCACCTCTGCCCTCAGCTCCCCGCGCTCGTGGCCGAATCGACGCCCGGCGCCGCGGCCTCCGCACTCCCGGACGCACCGGCGTCCGCCACGGACTCCGTCGCGCCCTCGTGGCCCACGGGGCCCGCCTCGCTCAACTCCCCGTCCCTTGCGAGGAGTTCCCGGAACGCTCCGGCCACCACCTCCGGGTACTCCATCATCGCCACGTGCCCCGCCTCCGGCAGGGACAGCAGGCGGGAGTCGCGGAAGGAGCGGGCTGCCTTGCGGGCCATGCGGAAGCCGACGAGCTGGTCACGGCCGCCGTAGATCAGCAGGGTCGGGGCGAGCACGCGCTCGGCCTGGCGCCACAGCCCGTGCTGACCCCCGAGGGTGTAGGCGTTGACGATCCCGCGCGCCGAGCGCGCCATCGCGTCCCAGAAGTACGGCAGCCGCAGCCGCCGCTCCAGTTCCTCCACGGCGTGCCCGAACGCCTCGGGCGACACCCGCCCGGGGTCGCCGTAGCACAGGCCCAGCACGCCACGCACCCGCTGCTCGGCCGTCCACTCCCTGGTGAGCCGGGTGAACAGCAGGGCCACGCCGGGAACTCCGAGCAGCGCCGTCGGCACCGCGCTGCGCTGCACGCGCAGCTCCGGCAGGGCGGGCGAGATCAGCGTGAGGGTGCGTACGAGGTCGGGGCGTACGGCGGCGACGCGCGTGGCGACCGCTCCGCCCAGGGAGTTGCCGAACAGATGGACCGGGCCGCGTCCGGCGGCGTCGAGGTGACGAATGACCGCGCGCGCGTGCCCGGTGACGGAGTAGTCGCCGTCGTCCGGGGGCGGGGAGTCGCCGAAGCCGGGCAGGTCGACCGCCTCGCTGTCGACGACGCCGTCCAGTTCCCTCATCAGCGAGGACCAGTTCTGCGAGGAACCGCCGAGTCCGTGGACGTACAGCGCGGGCGGCAGCCCCTCGCGCGCGGGGCGCCGCGAACGCACCGACAGGGTGACCCCCGGCAGTCCCACCGACCTCAGCCGCTCCCCTTCACCGACCCGGACGGGTGCCACCCTCGGAAGGACGCTGGCGGCCGGCAGGGACGGCGACTCGGTCGAAGACATGCGGGCAATGTTACGAGACGATCACGCTGTGGTTCATGTGTTCGCCGTCACAGGTTGGGTCACGCCGTGCTGGAAACCGCACCGGTGAAACCGCACGGCGAACGGCCTCCGATGGCATGGCGTCGGGATCGGGTGTCTCCTACGCTCGTACAGAGGGCACCCGCATGTGGCCCCTGCTGTTTCCAGGGACGTTCGTAGGAAGGGAGCCCACCATGGCCTATGACTCCATCGAGGACCCCATCGAGCCCGACGTGATCGAGGATGCCGAGAGCGGCGACAGCGCGGAGATCGACGTCGAGGCCCCCGAGGTGGATGCCGCCGAGCAGCACGCGGACCTCGCGCCGGAAGGCGACGACCCCCTGACCGGCGTGGATCCGGACCGCGGCAACGAGGCCGATCTCATCGAACAGGCGCGCGTGGTGACACTCGACGAGGACGACTACCGCTGACCTCACAGGACCGCGCGGGGCCTCTCCGACCGCGTAAGGAACGCTTCGCGGCTTTCATCGCCGTCCGGTACGTGAAATTCTGCGCTCGCACCGCGCACACCACGGTTACCGAAAAGTACGATGGCCGCGCGGCCGACACCGCATGTGGACGACTCTGGGAGGCGGCGTGACAGCCATCGAGCAAACTGAGGCGGCACGCCCGCGCGGCACCCGTCTGCCGCGCCGAGCCCGACGGAACCAGCTGCTGGGCGCCGCTCAGGAGGTCTTCGTCGCACAGGGCTATCACGCGGCGGCGATGGACGACATCGCCGAGCGGGCCGGCGTCAGCAAGCCGGTGCTCTACCAGCACTTCCCCGGCAAGCTCGACCTCTACCTCGCGCTGCTGGACCAGCACTGCGAGTCGCTGATCCAGGCGGTGCGCGGCGCGCTCGCCTCGACGACCGACAACAAGCAGCGCGTGCGGGCGACCATGGACGCCTACTTCGCGTACGTCGAGGACGACGGCGGTGCCTTCCGTCTGGTCTTCGAGTCGGACCTGACCAACGAGCCCGCGGTGCGCGAGCGGGTCGACAAGGTCACCAACGACTGCGCCGAGGCGATCTGCGACGTCATCGCGGAGGACACGGGCCTCTCGCGCGCGGAGTCGATGCTGCTCGCCTCGGGGCTCGGCGGCCTCGCCCAGGTGGTCGCGCGTTCCTGGCTGCACAGCGACCGCAGCGTGCCCCGCGACCAGGCGGTGCAGCTGCTGACCTCGCTGGCCTGGCGCGGCATCGCGGGCTTCCCGCTGCACGGCAGCGAGCACCACTGACGCACGTCTGTTCCCGCCGGGTGTTCGCTGATGGCGTTCCGGCCCGCAGCGTGTACGTCCCCTCACCGGGCTAATGTGTGCAGCGTACGGCGCGGAAGATCGCGCACATCACTGACCGTCGGAGGGACATAGCCGTGGAGGTCAAGATCGGCGTGCAGCACGCGCCCCGCGAGATCGTTCTGGAGAGCGGTCAGAGCGTCGAGGAGGTCGAGCGCGTGGTGTCGGAGGCGCTGGCCGGTAAGACGCAGCTGCTGAGCCTCGAGGACGAGAAGGGCCGCAAGGTCCTGGTACCGACGGACCGCCTGGCGTACGTGGAGATCGGCGAGCCGACCGTCCGCAAGGTGGGCTTCGGCGCCCTGTAGGACACAGCCCTGTGGGCAGGTGTGGCGGGGGGGGGGGGGGGGGGGGGGGGGGGGGGGGGGGGGGGGGGGGGGGGGGGGGGGGGGGGGGGGGGGGAGGGGGGGGGGGGGAGGGGGGGGGGGGGGGGGGGGGGGGAGGTGGTCGCATCGCTGGCCGCCGCAGAGCGGCC
>NZ_JBWKFL010000006.1:184630-259895 GCF_056434305.1 Streptomyces sp. NPDC044061
AAGACCCTGGGGGGAGTGGAAACCCACAACGCCACCCCTCCCAGAGTGGGGTCTCCCCCCCTGGGGAGAACCCATTTGGGGGGAGGGGGGGGGGGGGGGCCCCCCCCCCCCCCCCCCCCCCCCCCCCCTCCGCGTGTGGGGCGTGCGCACGGACGGAGCACAAGTCGTCCACAGGGGAGGATTGCAATCCGCAGGTCACGGGTATGACCGGCTACGACCGACAAGGCAGTGCGGCCGTGGGAGGGACCTCGAGATGATCCTGGAAGTACTCGGATCCGCCGTACTCGGTCTGGTTCTCGCCTGGGCGGCGGCGCGCCGGTTCTCGGGCCGGCTGCCGGCCCGCCCCCTCGTGTACTCGACCGGTGTCGCCGGAGCCCTGTTCGGCGACTTCATCACGCACAGCGCGCTGGGCCCCGGCACGATCCTGCTGAGCCTCCTGGGCGCCGCGATCGTCTCGGCGGCATCGCTGTCGCTGCTCCTGCGCCCGGCGGGCCGCCTGCGCCGATCAGCGACGGCGGCGTAGGCCGCCGAGCGGCGCGGTCGCCGGGGGCGCGGGGAACCGCTCGACCAGCCGCGACGAAGCCCGCGGCCGCGAGACGGCCGAAACGCACCCCCGCGGAGCGCCACGGCTCTCAGGCCGCGAGGCCCAGCGCGGCCATCCGCTTGGTGTGCGCCTCGGTGATCCGCGAGAACATCTTGCCGACCTCCGCGAGATCGAAGCCGTCGGCCACGCCGCCCACGAGCATCGTGGACAGCGCGTCACGGTCGGCCACGACCCGCTGCGACTGCGACAGCGCCTCACCCATCAGCCGCCGCGCCCACAGTGCCAGCCGGCCGCCCACGCGGGGGTCGGCGTCGATCGCCGCACGCACCTTCTCCACCGCGAAACCGGCGTGCCCGGTGTCGTCGAGAACCGCGAGGACAAGCTCGCGCGTGTCGGAGTCGAGGCGGGCCGCGACCTCCCGGTAGAAGTCGCTCGCGATCGAGTCCCCGACGTACGCCTTGACCAGGCCCTCCAGCCAGTCCGAAGGCGCCGTCTGCTTGTGGAAGCCGTCCAGGGCCGCCACGAAGGGCTCCATCGCGGCGGTGGGCTCCTCGCCGATCTCGGTCAGCCGGTCCCGCAGCCGCTCGAAGTGGTGGAACTCGGCCGAGGCCATCTTCGCCAGCTCCGCCTTGTCCCCGAGCGTCGGCGCCAGCTTGGCGTCCTCGGCGAGCCGCTCGAACGCCGCGAGCTCCCCGTACGCGAGCGCGCCGAGCAGGTCCACGACCGCGGCGCGGTACTGCGGGTCCGCAGAGGCCTGCGCCCAGTCCTGGGCGGCGACGCCGGTGGGTTCGGCGGAGGCGGCGGACGCGTTCTCAGGCTTGTCAGAGCTAGTCATGAGGCGCACAATAGCCCGCTTGCCGTGCCTCTCAAGTCCCTGGTCATCCACTGTGGCCACGACTACGTGACGGAATCGGCCATCGCATGTGCGCGATTCCGGGGTATGGTGGTAATGCGCCTGCTGAGTGCGTCGACGGTATTCGACGTGCCCCGACAGGGCGCACGCATGAGGATGCCCGGTCGGTGGCCCGATCGGCTCCGACCCGACAGCCCTCCCTGGCCGTACGACTTCGTACGTACGACGACCGGAGGGACACCCTCAGCGGTACGAGCGCTAGAGCGTCGGCAGAGGTCCCCGTGTCTTACGGCTTGCCCGAGTGGTTCGTCCGTACGGCAGCCGACGTCCCCGGCACGGTCAGTCATGACCCCCGCGCTCGCCTCGCACCGCGCACACAGAAGAGGCATAACCCTGACTACGACGTTTCGAGACCTCGGGATCCTGCCCGAGACCGCCGAGGCCCTGGAGGCCGTCGGCATCATCAATCCCTTCCCCATCCAGGAGATGACGCTCCCCGTCGCCCTTTCCGGCACGGACGTCATCGGCCAGGCCAAGACCGGCACCGGCAAGACGCTGGGCTTCGGTCTGCCGCTCCTCGAGCGCGTCACCGTCCCCGCAGACGTCGAGGCCGGACGCGCCGCCCCCGAATCCCTCACCGACGCCCCGCAGGCGCTCGTCGTCGTGCCCACGCGCGAGCTGTGCACGCAGGTCACCAACGACCTGCTGACGGCCGGCAAGGTCCGCAACGTGCGCGTGACGGCGATCTACGGCGGCCGGGCCTACGAGCCCCAGGTCGAGGCCCTGAAGAAGGGCGTCGACGTGGTCGTCGGCACCCCGGGCCGGCTGCTGGACCTCGCGGGCCAGAAGAAGCTGAACCTCAAGCACGTCAAGTGCCTGGTCCTCGATGAGGCCGACGAGATGCTCGACCTGGGCTTCCTGCCCGACGTCGAGAAGATCATCGACATGCTGCCGGCCAAGCGCCAGACCATGCTGTTCTCGGCGACCATGCCGGGCGCGGTCATCGGCCTCGCGCGCCGCTACATGTCCCGGCCCACGCACATCCGCGCCACCGCGCCGGACGACGAGGGCGCGACGGTCGCGAACATCAAGCAGTTCGTGTACCGCGGTCACTCCATGGACAAGCCGGAGATGGTCGCCCGCATCCTGCAGGCCGAGGGCCGCGGACTGGCGATGATCTTCTGCCGCACCAAGCGCACGGCCGCCGACATCGCCGAGCAGCTCCAGCGCCGCGGCTTCGCCTCCGGCGCGGTCCACGGCGACCTCGGCCAGGGCGCCCGCGAGCAGGCGCTGCGCGCCTTCCGCAACGGCAAGGTCGACGTCCTCGTCTGCACCGACGTCGCCGCGCGCGGCATCGACGTCGAGGGCGTGACCCACGTCGTCAACTACCAGTCCCCCGAGGACGAGAAGACGTACCTGCACCGCATCGGCCGTACGGGCCGCGCGGGCGCCAAGGGTACGGCGATCACGTTCGTCGACTGGGACGACATCCCGCGCTGGCAGCTGATCAACAAGGCGCTGGAGCTGGACTTCAACGACCCGGTGGAGACGTACTCGACGTCCCCGCACCTGTTCTCCGACCTCGGCATCCCCGAGGGCACGAAGGGCGTCCTGCCGCGTGCGGAGCGCACCCGCGCCGGTCTCGACGCGGAGGAGCTCGAGGACCTGGGCGAGACCGGTGGCCGCGGTGCGCGCGGTCGCGGTGCCCGGGGTGGCCGGGACGGCCGGACCGAGTCGGCCCCGGCCGAGCGCGAGCGTCCGGCGCGCGCCCCGCGCAGTCGCCGCCGCACGCGCGGCGGCGCTCCGCTGGACGCCTCCGCCCCGAGCGCCACGGCGCCGTCCGCCGAGGCCGGCACCGCCGAGCAGCCCGCGGCGTCCCGCACCCCGCGCCGCCGTCGCCGTACGCGTGGCGGCGCCGCGGCGGGGGGCGTGACGGCCGCCGCCGCGACCGCCGAGGCAGTCGTCGACACGGTGGAGGGCACGGCCGCGCCGGAGACCCCGGAGAAGCCGCGCCGACGCCGTACCCGGAGGTCGGCGGAGGCACCGGAGGCTCGGGCGACCGAGACGCCGGTGACCGAGGCCGCGCCCGTGGCCGCCGCGCCGGAGGCCGCCGCCGAGGCGATGGTGGACACGGCCGAGGCCACCGAGGCCAAGCCCCGCCGCCGGACCCGGAAGACGGCCGAGACGGCCGCCGAGACGGCCCTCGCCACGGCCGAGAGCACGGACGAGGCCGCACCCGCGACCAAGCCGCGCCGGACGCGCAAGGCCGTTGCCGTCGCCGACCCGGCGGAAGGTGCGGAGGCCGAGGCCAAGCCGCGCCGGACCCGCAAGACCGCTGCCGCCGCCGAAGCCGCCGTCGACACGGCCGAGGGCACGGAGGCCAAGCCGCGCCGCACCCGCAAGGCCGCTGCCACCGCCCCCGAGACGGCTGTGACGGAGGCCGAGGCCAAGCCGCGCCGTACCCGCAAGGCCGCCGCGGCCGCCGAAGCCGCCGTCGACACGGCCGAGGGCACGGAGGCCAAGCCGCGCCGCACCCGCAAGGCCGCTGCCACCGCCCCCGAGACGGCTGTGACGGAGGCCGAGGCCAAGCCGCGCCGTACCCGCAAGGCCGCTGCCGCCGCCGACACGGCGGAAGGTGTCGAGGCCAAGCCGAGGCGGACCCGGAAGACCGCTGCCGCCGCCCCCGAGACGGCGGAAACGGAGGCCGAGGCCAAGCCGCGTCGCACGCGCAAGACCGCTGCCGCCGCCGCTGTGGACGAGGCCGCCGAGGCGCCCGCGCCCAAGGCACGGCGGACCCGTAAGGCCGTCGCCGAGGCAGCCGTTCCGGAGATTCCGGCACAGGCCACCGAGGAGCCGGAGGTCAAGCCGCGTCGCCGTACCCGCAAGGCGACGGCGGCCGTTGAGGCCACCGAAGGCTGATCCGACGCCCGCGTCGGCGATGGCCCGGTCCACTCCTGTGGACCGGGCCATCGGCGTTTCCGGTGCCCGCCCGCCCCTCCGCCGGACCTCGCCGCGCCCGTCGCCGGCCTGCCCCTCACCCCCTCGCCCCCTCGCCTCCTCGCTCCGTTCTCGTGCCCGATAGCCTCTCCCCATGAGCAGGCCTGCCACCTTCGTCCCGCCTCCCGGCGCCCGCGCGTACTCCCTGCGGACCGCGCGCGGTGAGTTCGCCGTCGTCGACGCGCCCGTGGCCGACGGGGTCGAGCCCAGAGGCGTCGCGCTGCTGCTGCCGGGGTTCACCGGGAGCAAGGAGGACTTCAATCCGCTGCATGTGCCGCTGGCCGAGCGCGGGTACCGGACCGTGGCCGTGGACGGGCGCGGGCAGTACGAGTCGGACGGGCCCGAGGAGGACCAGTCCGCCTACGCACAGGAGGAGTTGGCACGGGACGTGCTGGCGCAGGCGGAGGCGATCGGGACGCCCGTGCATCTGCTGGGCCACTCCCTCGGCGGCCAGATCTCGCGTGCGGCCGTGCTGATCGACCACTCCCCGTTCCTGTCGCTCACCCTGATGGCGTCGGGTCCGGCGCAGATCTCGGCCTCCCAGCGGCAGCGCGTGAAGCTGCTGCGGGACGCGCTCGCCGTGATGACGATGGCGCAGGTGTGGGACGCGATGCAGGCGATGGAGGCGCCCGAGGAGACCGACACGGGCAGGCTGGACGGCGGCCTGGACGACCGGGACGATCTGCGGCGCCGCTGGCTGGGCAACAAGCCCGCCCAACTCCTGGCCACCGGACGCCAGTTGTGCGTCGAGCCGGACCGCGTCGGCGAACTGGCCGCCGTACCGCTGCCGTTCCATGTGCTGTCGGGCGCGCTGGACGACACCTGGCCGCTGGCGCTGCTCGACGAGATGGCGGCGCGGCTGAGGGCGCGGCGGACGGTCGTCGAGGGCGCCGAGCACTCGCCCAACACCGACCGTCCGCTGGCCACGGCCCGCGCGATCGCCGACTTCTGGCAGGCGCACCCGAGCGGGAGCTAGAACCTCACTTTCGGATCCTGCCGGGGTCGCGGGGTCCGGTACAAGGCGCCGTCACTCCGAGCCGACCCGATCCGAAAGAAAGGCCCTAGTACTGCGTCTGCAGGTGCTCCCAGAAGCCGTCCCTGAGGGCGCGGCGCAGGTCCGCCTGGCCGCGCAGGGAGTACTGGAGCAGGCCCTCGGCCTCGACCAGCAGGTCCTGGTCGACGGATCCGGGCAGGTAGGGGTGGCCGGGCAGCAGGTCGACCAGTGCCTCGCGGCCGCGTGCGGCCAGCCACTTGGCGGCGATCTGGGCGCCGACGAAGCGGACGTCCTCACGGGTGGGCCGGGTGCCGGCGGTGGCCTCGTAGGCGGCGGCCGTGCGGCGGGAGACGTAGGGCTTGAAGAACTCCAGGTCGAAGGTGCGCTGGCTGTCCACCTCCCACAGCAGCGGCTCCGCCTGGTTGCGGCCCTCGGGCGCCTCGATGCCCCACAGGTGGACACGGGCGCCGTAGCCCTGGGCCGCCTCCACCGCCGACACGAGGTCCTCGTCGCCGCCGAGCAGGGCCGCGTCGCTGATCGCGCGGTGGCGGGCGAGGGACTCCAGGTCGGAGCGGATGAGTGAATCGACGCCCTTTTGCTGGTTGTTGGCGTTGAGGTTGCCCAGGCGGACCTTGACGTCGGGCAGTTCGGCGATGGACTGCTGCTCGGCGGTGTGGATGCGGCGCCGGGCGCCGTCGTACCAGTAGACGCGCAGCAGCCGGCTGTCCGCGAAGATGGTGCGGGCCTTGTCGATGAGCGCGTCGATCAGGCCCTCGGCGTCGAGGTCGAAGGCCCGCCGGTCCTCGGTCCCGGCGACCAGCCGGCCCGCGGCCGCGTAGAGGTAGCCCGCGTCTACGAAGATCGCGTGGGTCGAGGGCGTCTTCGCCACCTCGGCGAGCATGCGCTGCAGCAGCTCGTTCGTGTGGTCGATGCGGGCGGCGAGGGCCGCCAGGTCGTCGTTCATCGCTTCCATTGTCCCGGCGGTCACGCTGCGAACACAACCGATCCCGGGCGGTCCCACGGACGCCGCTTACCACTCAGTAATTAGACGTTCGAAAAATTTCTTTAGCGTAGGGAATGTTTGTAACACGCATACCGTTGACTCCTACGACAACACGTCACACCAGTAGTTCTCCGCAGGAGGATGACCAGACGAAGGGAGAAGCCCATGCGCTTCGAGATCATGCGACTCGACGAGGTCGACGGCACCACCGTGGACACCACCGTCGTGGACGCCGCCTCCGTCAACCGGATCGTTCAGCAGGCCGCCGCCGTAGGACAGCGCCTGTGGATCCGCCCGGCCGAGACCACGGCCTCGTAACAGGGACCGCCACTCAAGCTTTCCGGGGGAGCCGAGCCACCGTCTCAGCTCCCCCGGATCACCTGAGTGACACCGTTGATGATCTGCTGCACCGCGATCGCGGAGAGCATCATGCCCGCGAGCCGCGTCACGAGGACCACGCCGCCGTCCTTGATGACCCGGATGATCAGCAGCGAGTAACGCATCACCAGCCACAGCACGACGTGGATCGCGAGGATCGCGGACCACACCGAGACCTGCGTGGCCACACTGCCGGCCTTCTGCACGGCGAGGATCACGGACACGATGGCACCGGGCCCCGCCAGCAGCGGCATGCCCAGCGGCACGAGGGCGACGTTGACGTCCTTGGTCTGCTTCGGCTCGTCGGTCTTGCCGGTGAGCAGGTCGAGCGCGATCAGCAGGAGCAGCAGACCGCCCGCGATCATCAGCGCGGGGACGGAGACGTGCAGATAGTTCAGGATCTGGTGGCCCAGGACGCCGAAGACGGCGATGACCCCGCCCGCCACACAGACGGCCTGGAAGGCCATCCGCTTCTGCACCTTGGCGGGGCGCCCCGCGGTCAGCGCGAGGAAGATCGGGGTGATCCCTGGGGGATCCATGATGACGAAGAGGGTCAGGAACAGGGAGCCGAAGACGGCGAAGTCGAACATGGTTGTGCAACAGGCCTTGCGGGAGAGGAGTGAAAAGGGCGTGACGCGGTGAGGCGGCCGAGACCGGCCGGCCTCAGGCTCCGCCGGTGCCCGGCACCGGGAACGCCCCGGTCGCCCGCCGGGTGATCTCCCCGTACACCTCGGGGTCCGTCGTGTACTCGCCCAGCGACACGGTCTTGCGGCTGCCGTGGTAGTCCGAGGACCCCGTGACCAGCAGCCCCAGCTCCCTCGCGAGATCCCGCAGACGGGCCCGGGAGTCGGCGTCGTGGTCCATGTGGTCGACCTCGATGCCGTCCAGGCCGGCCGCGGCCAGCTCGGCGATCGCGGACTCCGGCACCGTACGACCGCGCTTCGCGGCGGCCGGGTGCGCGAAGACGGCCACGCCGCCCGCGCCCTTGATCAGCCGGATCGCCTCGAAGGGGTCGGTCTCGTGCTTCTCCACGAAGGCCCGGCCGCCGTCGGCCAGCCACTCCTCGGTGAACGCGTCGCTCACCGAGGGCACCACTCCCAGTTCGACGAGCGCGGTGGCGACGTGCGGGCGCCCCACGGAGCCGCCGGCGGCGATCCGCTCGACCTGCTCCCAGGTGACCGGCACGCCCAGCGCGTTCAGCTTGGCGACCATGCCCTGGGCCCGCGGCACCCGGTCGTCCCGGACCAGCTCGCGCTCGGCGAGCAGGGCGGGATCCTCGGGGTCGAAGAGGTAGGCCAGCATGTGCATGGAGATGCCGTCGACCCGGCAGGACAGTTCGGCGCCGGTGACCAGGGTGAGTCCCTCGGGCAGCGCGGCGATCGCCTCGGCGTGGCCGCGGGTGGTGTCGTGGTCGGTCAGCGCGACGACGTCCAGACCTGCCGCGCCGGCATTGCGCACCAGCTCGGCCGGGGTGTCCGTACCGTCGGAGGCCGTGGAGTGACAGTGCAGATCGATGCGCACAGCGACTCCAGGCGGGGCGGGACGGAAGGGGACACCTAAGGATAGCCGCAGAAACGGCATGCCCTGTCACACCCGCACCCGGGCAGCGCCCCCTACAACGAACCCCTCAGGGCTGCAGCAGCCGCGGCGACAGCGCCCCGCAGGGCACCAGGTCTATCTCGGCGCCCGCGTCCCGCAGGTCCGTCAGCACCAGCTCGTCGTACATGATCAGGCCGGACTGCTCGGGCCACACCACCGCCCACAGCCACAGGCCGAGGGCCTCGCCGGCGAAGACGGCGCGGTCGTCGGGGGCGCCGGAGACGTGCCAGAGCGGGGTCGGGCGGCCGGCGGCCAGGACTTTGGCCTGGGGCGGCTTCTCGACGTTCATGTACGGACCCGGGTCGGGGGCGTCGATGCCCGCGTACCGTGCGCCGAGACCGACGCCGAGTTCCTCGGCGACCAGGATCAGCTCGCTCACGCCGCCGAGCGGTCCGGGGCCGGAGCAGGCGACGGCGCTGGCACGGCCGCCACTGCGGTCGTCCCCCGCGTAGGCCACACCCGTGAACAGCCACCCGATCGGCAGCGGCCACGGCATCCACACCGGCACCTGCGTGCGGTGCACCACGACCGTGAGCGCCTCGACGCTGGGCGGGATCACGGGCTGCAGCGGATACACCGCCCCGTGCTCGTCGCACTGCCAGGAATCGGCGAAGAGGCCGGGAGCCCGGACCCGGCCACCACACTTCGGGCAACTGGGTTCGCCCCTCATAGGGCTCCACGGTCCTACCCCGGCACGCGCACGTCAAGGACGATCACCCGTCCGGACGGAACCCGCGCGCCACCCCACCGGGCGAAACTAGATGCATCTTGCATTAATTAGCTCTGCTAACTTACTATGTGCATATACCAACTACCTGGACGGGACGGGAGCACGCACATGGACACCTTCGACGCGGGAGCCGCCGGCATCCTGCGACAGCCCAAGGCGGTCTGGGCCACGGCCGGCGCCTCCGTCGTCGCCTTCATGGGCATCGGCCTCGTCGACCCGATCCTGCCGTCCATCGCGCAGGGCCTCCGGGCCACCCCCAGCCAGGTGTCCCTGCTCTTCACCTCGTACTTCCTGATCACCGCGGTGGCGATGCTGCTGACCGGCTTCGTCTCCAGCCGCATCGGCGGCCGCAGGACGCTGCTGCTCGGCCTCGCGTTCGTGGTCGTCTTCGCGGGCCTCGCGGGCACCTCGGACACGGTCGGCCGGCTCGTCGCGTTCCGGGCGGGGTGGGGTCTCGGCAACGCCCTGTTCGTCTCGACCGCCCTCGCGGTCATCGTGGGCGCGGCGGCCGGCGGCAGCGCTGCGGCGATCCTTCTCTACGAGTCCGCGCTCGGGCTCGGCATGGCCTGCGGCCCGCTGCTCGGCGCCGTCCTCGGCAACATCAGCTGGCGCTACCCCTTCTTCGGCACCGCGACGCTGATGGCGATCGGCTTCCTGTGCATCACGGCGTTCCTGAAGGAGCAGCCGAAGCCCGCCCGGAAGACGTCGGTGCTGGACCCGATCAGGGCGCTCGGCCACGGCGGCCTGGCCTCGGCGGCGGCCTCGGCGTTCTTCTACAACTACACGTTCTTCACCGTGCTGGCCTTCACGCCGTTCGTGCTGAACATGACCCCCTACCGCTCGGGCGCGGTGTTCTTCGCCTGGGGCGTGCTGCTCGCCGTGTTCTCGGTGCTCGTGGCCCCGCGGCTGCAGAAGCGGTTCGGCTCGCTGAAGGTGCTCGGCGGCTCGCTGGTGCTGCTCGCGGTCGACGTGCTCGTGCTCGGCTACGGCAACCACACCGCGGCCGTCGTCTGCACGATCCTGTCGGGCGCCTTCATCGGCGTGAACAACACCGTCTACACCGAGCTGGCCCTCGGCGTGTCGGACGCGCCGCGCCCGGTGGCGAGCGCGGGCTACAACTTCGTCCGCTGGTTCGCGGCCGCCGCGGCCCCGTACTTCGCGCCCAAGATCGAGGAGTGGACCGACATCCACGTCCCGTTCGTGGTCGCGGCGGTCACCGCGGTGCTGGGCGCGGTCGTGGTCGCCGTACGGCGCCGGGCCCTCACTGCCGAGGCAGCGGAGCCGGCGCACGCCGCCGAGGACGGTGTCACGGTCTTCGCCAACTGAGCGTTGCGGAGCGGGCCTTGGTGAGCTTGCTCACTCCGTGTCAGTCCAGCGGGACGGACCTGCGGGCGGGATCCCTCAGGTCCGTCCCGTTCGCGAGCCAGCGCTCCTGGAGGGCCTGGGCGCCGTGCACCCGCTTCCAGGCGGCCTCGTTCGGGGTCATCGGCAGCAGCGGCAGGAACCGTACGGGGTCCATCGGATCGTCCAGCTCCAGATCCTCGACGAGACCGCCGGGTTCGCCGACCAGGGCCGAGGTGAAGGGGGCGCCGGGCCACAGCGGCTCGCCCACGTCCAGGGAGGCGCCGGGAGTCACCACCAGCCCCTCCACCTGCGGCGTCGCGGCGAGGACGGCGAGCGGCCTGAGCACCTTGTCGGTGTCGGCGACGCCCGCGCGGACGGACAGGACCAGCTCCGCGCGGGGGCCCTTGACGGGATCGGCGAGCATCGCGGTGGGGTCCGCCATGGGGTGCGCGGACATGCCGAGGGTGGCGTAACGGACCACGTCCCCCTCCTGGAAACGGAGCACCTCGATGCGGTCCGTGCCGAGGAAGGTGACCGCGGCGCGCGCGTCCGGTTCGCCCAGCGCGGTGTTCAACCGTGCCTCGACCAGAGGAAGAACATCAACCATGCGGTGAGCATAGAACTCGTCAGCAGCGGGCAAAGCGACGCCTTGACACTATGGGCTACTGCTACGCTGAGCCGGTGGTTCGGGGCAGCACGCAGAAGCGTCGCTATCGAGTCCCGACGCCGATGAGACTCCCTTACGAGGGACCGGCCGGAGGAGGTGGGGCTGTCATGGATCGAAGTCGACCGTGCAGTACCACTCGCTCTTCCGGCTGCTGATGTAGTTACCGGCTGGCCGCCGCCTTCCCTTGCGCGTCGTCGTTCGGAAGAGCACTTCGTTTCGCTTTGCCTGATCTGTCTGACCTGAATCAGTTCTGCATCAGTAGCGAAGTCGCCACCGCGACGGTGCGGTGCTCCCCGCTTTGTGGACGTGCCAAACATCCGAAGCCAGGACGTCCCCATTCCGGGTAGTTCCACCCGTCGCCGCGCGCTCTCGCTGCACGCCTGCGAAGGAGCCTGCCCATGTCGATGATCCGCGACCTGCGCGCCGTGGTCCGCCCGTCGTCCCGTGTCTCGCTGCGCAAGGAGACGAGCACGTCGTACGACACCACGCGCGACCCCGCGACGCCCTCGGCCGTCGTCGACTGCGCCGTCTACCGCGACGGTGCCCGGGTGCAGAGCCCGGGGGTGCTGACCCCGCAGGAGGCGATGCGGCAGGTGCGCCGCGACGGCGGGTTCGTGTGGATCGGCCTGCACGAACCGACCGAGTCGGAATTCGCCGGTATCGCGAGCGAGTTCGGGCTGCACCCGCTGGCCGTGGAGGACGCGGTCCAGGCCCACCAGCGGCCCAAGCTGGAGCGGTACGACGACTCGCTCTTCACCGTCTTCAAGACCATCCACTACGTCGAGCACGACCGGCTCACCGCCAACAGCGAGGTGGTCGAGACCGGCGAGGTCATGTGCTTCACCGGCCGGGACTTCTTCATCACCGTCCGGCACGGCGGGCAGGGCTCGCTCAGGGCGCTGCGGCACCGGCTGCAGGACGACCCCGAACTGCTCGGGAAGGGCCCCTCGGCCGTCCTGCACGCCATCGCGGACCACGTCGTGGACGGCTACATCGCGGTCGCCGACGCGGTGCAGGACGACATCGACGAGGTGGAGACCGAGGTCTTCTCGCCGGGCCGCAGGGGCGGCGTCTCGCGCGGTGTGGACTCCGCGCGGATCTACCAACTCAAGCGCGAGGTGCTGGAGTTCAAGCGGGCGGTGGCGCCGCTGCTGCGGCCGATGCAGCTGCTGAGCGAGCGGCCGATGCGGCTGATCGACCCGGACATCCAGAAGTACTTCCGGGACGTGGCCGACCACCTCGCCCGCGTCCAGGAGCAGGTGCTCGGCTTCGACGAACTGCTGAACTCCATCCTCCAGGCCAACCTCGCGCAGGCGTCCGTCGCGCAGAACGAGGACATGCGCAAGATCACCGCCTGGGCGGCCATCATCGCCGTGCCGACGATGGTGTGCGGGGTGTACGGCATGAACTTCAAGTACATGCCCGAACTGCACTGGAAGTACGGCTACCCGGTGATCATGGGCATCACGGTCGTCCTGTGTCTCGGCATCCACCGCACCCTGAAGCGCAACGGCTGGCTGTGAGCGGGCCTGGATAGGCTGGGCGCATGACAAGCGAGCTGCTCGACCAGGCCCTTATCGAGGAGGCCTCCAAGAAGTCCGGCCTCATCTGGGTCAGGGGTGCCGGGGCCCCGGCGGCGCGTGCGCTGTGGCACGTGTGGCACGAGGGCGCGGTGTGCCTGGTCGGCGACGGGCCCGGGGAGCAGCCGCTGCCCGGGCTGACCGACGGCGGCTCCGCCGAGGTGACCGTCCGCAGCAAGGACAAGGGGGGCCGGCTGGTGACCTGGCCGGCGACCGTGTCCGAGCTGGCCTCCGGCTCACCGGAGTGGGAGGCGACGGTGGCCGAGCTGAAGGGGAAGCGGCTGAACGCCCCCGACGGCGAGGAGATGCCCGGGCGCTGGGCCCGTGAGTGCAGGGTGCTCCGCCTGGTGCCGGCGGGGCCCTCCGCGGCGTTGCCCTCCGAGAACCTGGCGGACACTCCGCTGCCGACACCGGCGACGACCCGGATGCCGATCCCGGCCGGGCTGCCGAAGCTGCTGGCGAAGCGGAAACGGAAGTAGCGGCGCGGCTGCCTACGAGGTCGGCAGCTGCCTTCCGTAGTCCACCGTCTCGCCCTTCGCGGGCTCGGTCACGGTGAAGTCCTTGCCCCAGTCCGAGAAGCCGAGCGTGCCCGCGCCGCCGCCCCGCACCAGGAGCAGCGGATACGGCTTGCCCTGCAGCGAGACGTCGAGGGTGCCGCCGGAGCCGTCGTCGCCGGTGATGCGGATCGTGCGGGTACCCGCCTGCTCGTGGTGGCCGTCCGTGGCCAGCTTGCCGTGCAGCGTCAGCAGACCGTCGAGGAGGACGTCCTTGTCCGTGAAGCCGCTGAACTTCTTGTACGCGGGATCGCCCTGCGGCACCTTGACGTACTTGCCGTCGAGCTTGCCGGACGCACCGTCACTGCCGTCCGCGTGGTTCCAGAAGTCCGCGTCGGCCTTCAGGTACAGCTGCTTCCCGACCCGCAGCAGGCCGAACGTCGCCCCGTGGGACGTGACCGAGCCGGTGCCGCCGTCGGACTTCAGCCGCATGTCCAGCTTGTACGTACGGCCACTGGTGACGACGGTCCCGGACAGCCGCACCGTGGGCGCCGCCTGCGCCGCGGACCGGGTCTTCGCCTGGATCTCGGCGGCCGGCAGCTTGCCGACCCCGTTGGTCCCCGCGTCCGGATCCTCGCCACCGCACCCCGACAGCACCATCGCTCCCGTGACGGCCAGCGCGCATGTCGCGGTGGCCAGCACGGCCCGGCGGGTACGGCCCTGGGGAGTCGCAGTCACAGGTGGGGCTGCCTTTCTGACGGGTCCTGAGCGGCGTACGGCAGCGTACCGGGGCCCCGCCCGCCCCGCGGAGCCAGTCCGTCCGGACCGCCCACCAGGGCGTATCCGATCGGTACGGGCTAGCCTGAAGCGCACGCGAGCGGGCAGAGAACAGCAATTCCCACGCAAAGCGAGCAAAGGAAGCACAGCCATGGCAGCCGGCGCCCCCCGGATCTTCGTCTCGCACATCGCCGGGGTCCCCGTCTTCGATCCGACCGGCGACCAGGTGGGTCGCGTACGCGATCTGGTCGTCATGCTGCGCGTCGGGCGGCGGCCCCCGCGCGTCCTCGGGCTGGTCGTCGAACTGTCCACCCGGCGCCGCATCTTCCTGCCCATGACCCGGGTGACCGGCATCGAGTCCGGGCAGGTCATCACCACCGGTGTGCTCAACGTGCGCCGCTTCGAGCAGCGGCCCACCGAGCGGCTGGTCTTCGGGGAGCTGCTGGACCGGCGGGTGAAGCTGGTGGAGACCGGCGAGGAGGTCACCGTCCTCGACGTGTCCGTGCAGCAGTTGCCGGCCCGCCGGGACTGGGAGGTCGACCGGGTCTTCGTCCGCAAGGGCAGGAAGGGCGGCGCCTTCCGGCGGGCCAAGGGCGAGACGCTGACCGTCGAGTGGTCCGCCGTCACCGGGTTCTCCCTCGAGGAACACGGCCAGGGCGCCGAGAACCTGCTCGCCACCTTCGAGCAGCTGCGCCCCGCCGACCTCGCCAACGTCCTGCACCACCTGTCCGCCAAGCGGCGCGCCGAGGTCGCCGCCGCCCTGGACGACGACCGCCTCGCCGACGTCCTCGAGGAGCTGCCGGAGGACGACCAGATCGAGATCCTCGGCAAGCTGGCCGAGGAGCGCGCGGCGGACGTCCTGGAGGCCATGGACCCGGACGACGCGGCCGACCTGCTCGCCGAGCTGCCGGAGACGGACAAGGAGCGGCTGCTGAGCCTGATGCAGCCCGCCGACGCGGCCGACATGCGGCGCCTGATGTCGTACGAGGAGCACACCGCGGGCGGTCTGATGACCACCGAGCCGATCGTGCTGCGCCCGGACGCCACCGTCGCCGACGCGCTCGCCCGGGTCCGCAACCCGGACCTCTCCCCCGCGCTCGCCGCCCAGGTGTACGTCTGCCGTCCGCCCGACGAGACCCCGACCGGCAAGTACCTGGGCACCGTCCACTTCCAGCGCCTGCTGCGCGACCCCCCGTACACCCTGGTCAGCTCGCTGGTCGATGACGATCTGCAGGCCCTGGACCCGGACGCCGCGCTGCCGGTCGTCGCCGGGTTCTTCGCCACGTACGACATGGTCGCCGCGCCGGTCGTGGACGAGTCCGGGTCGCTGCTCGGCGCGGTCACCGTGGACGACGTGCTCGACCACATGCTGCCCGACGACTGGCGGGAGACGGAGTTCCACCTCGACGAGGAGGACGAGGGGGCGAGTGCCCATGGCTCCTGAGCGTGAGAGCACCCGTGAGCGCGGCCCGGCCGGCGCCACGGCCGCCCCCCGGCCCCGTACGCCCCGCCTGGACCAGCCGCGCCCGCCCCGGCGCCGGATCCTGCCCGAGTGGGACCCGGAGGCCTTCGGCCGGCTGTCGGAGAAGATCGCGCGCTTCCTGGGCACCGGACGGTTCATCGTCTGGATGACGGTCGTCATCATCCTGTGGGTGGTCTGGAACATCGCCGCGCCGGCGAGTCTGCGCTTCGACAACTACCCGTTCATCTTCCTGACCCTGATGCTGTCGCTCCAGGCCTCCTACGCGGCTCCGCTGATCCTGCTCGCGCAGAACAGGCAGGACGACCGGGACCGGGTCAACCTCGAGCAGGACCGCAAGCAGAACGAGCGGTCCATCGCCGACACCGAGTACCTGACCCGGGAGGTCGCGGCGCTGCGCACGGGCCTGGGCGAGGTGGCCACCCGCGACTGGATCCGCTCCGAGCTGCAGGACCTGGTCAAGGAGCTGGAGGAGCGAAGGCGTCACGACGGGCATGTCGTATTCCCGGCAGAGCGGACGGAACGGTCGCCGGGACGTGACGCAGACGACCGCTGAGGGGCTACCCGGAGGCCCCTCGGAGCGCCGTACCATCGTCCTTATGGCTACGGAAGACGCGGTGCGCGAGGCGCTGGCGACGGTGAACGACCCCGAGATCAACCGACCCATCACCGAACTGGGGATGGTCAAATCGGTGGAGATCGGGGCGGACGGTGCGGTCGCGGTGACCGTGTACCTGACCGTCTCCGGCTGCCCCATGCGCGACACGATCACCCAGCGGGTGACCGAGGCGGTCTCCCGGGTCGAGGGCGTCACCCGGGTCGACGTCACGCTGGACGTGATGAGCGACGAGCAGCGCAAGGAGCTGGCGGCGGCCCTGCGCGGCGGCCAGACCGAGCGCGAGGTCCCGTTCGCCAAGCCGGGCAACCTCACCCGGGTCTACGCGGTCGCCTCCGGCAAGGGCGGTGTCGGCAAGTCCTCGGTGACGGTGAACCTGGCGGCGGCGATGGCGGCCGACGGCCTGAAGGTCGGTGTCGTGGACGCCGACATCTACGGCCACTCGGTGCCGCGCATGCTGGGCGCGGACGGCCGTCCGACCCAGGTCGAGAACATGATCATGCCGCCGTCCGCGAACGGTGTGAAGGTCATCTCGATCGGCATGTTCACCCCGGGCAACGCGCCCGTCGTCTGGCGCGGGCCGATGCTGCACCGCGCGCTGCAGCAGTTCCTCGCGGACGTCTACTGGGGCGACCTCGACGTCCTCCTCCTGGACCTCCCGCCCGGCACCGGTGACATCGCGATCTCCGTCGCCCAGCTCGTCCCGAACGCCGAGATCCTGGTCGTGACGACGCCTCAGCAGGCCGCCGCCGAGGTGGCCGAGCGGGCCGGCTCCATCGCCGTCCAGACCCACCAGAAGATCGTCGGCGTGGTCGAGAACATGTCCGGCCTGCCCTGCCCGCACTGCGGCGAGATGGTCGACGTCTTCGGCACCGGCGGCGGCCAGCTGGTCGCCGACGGCCTCACCCGCACCACGGGCACGACGGTCCCGGTCCTCGGCAACATCCCCATCGACGTCCGCCTCCGCGAGGGCGGCGACGAGGGCAAGCCGGTGGTCCTGACGGACCCGGACTCCCCGGCGGGTTCGGCCCTGCTCGCCATCGCGGGCAAACTGGGCGGCCGCCAGCGGGGGCTGTCGGGTCTTTCGCTGGGGATCACCCCGAAGAACAAGTTCTGAGATCACCCGCCCGCGATCTACGGCTCCGCCTCGGTCAACTTCCTGACCTGCGGCGGAGCCGTTGACGTTTGTCGTCGTTTGCCATCGTTGGTCGTCGCTGGTCGTCGCTGGTCGTCGTTGGTCATGGCCGAGCGCCGTCGGACGGCCCAGAGACGGCCCGAACGGTGGCGCCCGTGGTGGGCCCCTCGATGCGAACCATGGGCGTGGTGGCCGCTGAGGTCGCCTGGGCGTGTGGCGCACCCGGCTCGGGGTGAAGACGGCCGGCGCCGGTCGGTGAAGTTGCTGTGCTTCGCTGCTGTACTGCGACGGTCCAGGGGCGCCGGCCAAGCAGTCCAGGGGCGGACCTCGGGCCCCGACCCGGTCGGTAGCCGTAGAACTGATGGCACATCTGGTACGTGCGCGGCTCACCGGTCAGGGGGTCAGGGAACGTTGGTGACGGACTCGCAACGCAGTGCGACGTCGTGGTTTGCCGGTGCTCGCCCCTTCGGGCACGCGGCGGGCACGCCTGCACGGGTGACATGCGTGCCGCCGCCCAGGGAAACGGGATACGGCGGCTGATCCGTCGGGTAGCTGTGGTGCTACCGACAGCAATGATCGGGATGACTGCGAGGAGATGGCATGGTCAAGGCAGAAGCGATCGTTACTGCTCTGGGCGGCGTTGACAACATCGTCGAGTTCGAGCCCTGCGCGACCCGATTGAGGGTGGAAGTCAAGGACCCCTCCCTCGTCTATGGGGCGGGCTTGAAAGCCGCCGGGGCCATGGGTGTCCTTTGCAGTGGCACTGTGGTTCGTATCATCGTCGGGAGCGAGGCTGACACGATCGCCAGGGACATCGAGGACCTGCTGGAGTAGGCACCCCTCAACCCACCACTCTCCCCGGCTTCCATCCCGGTGCCTGCCGATCCCCCGCCGGAGGCTCTGTCCCGACCGTGGCCCTGCCCGTTCCAGGTCTCGGCTCAGGGCCGTAGCTCGCTGCGGCCCCAGGGGCCGGCCCGCGCCTCGCACGGGCCCTTGACGGTCCGGTCGGGCTCGGTGAGCGCACTGGACAACCGCTTCAGGAGCCGGCCCGCGCTTCGCGCGGGCCCTTCGTGTCCCGCCAGAGACCGGCGATCCCTTCTGGGGGCTCTCAACACGGCCACGAGCAGCGGGGCTTGAGGGGTGCGGGGAACCGCGCGGGAGTCGGGGCGCCGGGATCGATCGGCGCCCCTTTTCCGTCGAGTCCGCCGGCTAGGCGTACGCGCCGATGTCCTTCACGACGGCGAACCCCAGGCCGTACGCGCTCATCCCGCGCCCGTACGCCCCGAGATGCACGCCCGCTTCGGTGGAGCCGGCCAGTACCCAGCCGAACTCCGACTCGCGGTAGTGGAAGGGGGCGGGCACGCCGTCCACCGGGAGGGAGAGGGTGGACCACTCCGGTCCCTCGAGGTCGTCGGCCAGGGCCCACGCCGTCTCCGTCTGCTGCTCCAGCCAGTCGTCGCGCAGGCTGTGGTCCATCTGGCCGGGCCAGGTGAAGGACAGCAGCCCCACACCGGCCAGCCACGCGGCCGAGGAGACCGATGTCGCCTCCAGCAGACCCGTACCGTCGGCGCTCCTCCGGGACGGGTTCGCGGCCACGGTGACCACGACGGCGAACTTCTCCCTGGGCTCGTCCGCCGCGGACGCGGCCACGTGCTCGTTGCGCACGGAGGGCTCGTCGCCGTGCCCGATCGACCCGTGCTCGACGGCACCGTCGGCCGCCATGCCGACCTGCATCAGCCAGCGCGGCCCCGTGAAGGCCTCGTCCAGGCCGTACCACGGGAAAGGCGCCTGCAGGTAGCCGTCGACCGTACGCCGGGCGGAGGCGAACCGCTGTCCGCCCTCCGCGGCCGGCGCCTGCGCGCCCACCCGACTCGTCGTCTCCATCTCCCGGACGCCTCCTCGCTCTCGTCGGACCGGGGCGGCCCGCCCCCCTTCGGGCGTACTCCTCCGGTCCGCACAACAACTCGGCAGCATATCCACACCGCTGGGAGCAGTAGGGAAGCCGCTCGGCGCGTGGGGCGCGTGGGTCGCGCAGGCGGTCTGTTCGGGCCGTGCGCGGCGGGCGCGGCGGGCGCGCGGTATGAAACGCGTCACGTGCGCCGCTGGGCCCCCGGGGCGGGGCCGGTCAGGTGGCGTCCGCGTCGAAGGGCGGACGGTCGTCCTTGCCCGTGTCCTCGGGCTTCTTGGTCATGTCGACGCGCCCACCTGCCGAGGACGGGGACGACGCCTCGCTGTCGCGGCTGTGGACGGAGTCCGTGACCTCGGCCATCTCCTTCTTCAGGTCGAAGCCGTTGCGGATCTCCTTCAGCCCCAGCTCGTCGTTGTCCAACTGCTTGCGCAGGAACGTCTTGGGGTTGAGGTCCTCGAACTCGAAGTCCTTGAACTCGGGCCCGAGCTCGCTGCGGATGTCCTGCTTGGCGCTCTCCGAGAACTCACGGATCTTCCGGATCGTGTTCATCACGTCCTGGATGACCTTCGGGAGCTTGTCCGGACCGAAGACGAGCACGGCGAGCACAATGATCGTCACCAGCTCCAGTGGCCCTATGTCATTGAACACCTGACGCTCCTTGCGATGTCCTCGGTCGCTCAACGGTACCCGTCCCACCTGTCAGACCGGTACCGTCCCGTGGTGAGACTTCTGTCAGTTCTGCTCCGAAGCGCCCAGCACGAGTGAGACCTCCCGCTCGCCGCCGTGTTCGACCGTCAGACGCAGCCGGTCGCCCGGCTCATGGGCCCGGATCCTGACGATGAGTTCCTCACCCGAGTGGACGCGCTGCCCGTCGACCTCGGTGATGACGTCGCCCGCCCTGAGTCCCGCCCGGGCGCCGGGTCCGCCCTTGGTGACGGCCGGGCCGCCGTCCCTGGCCTCGCCGTCGATGCGGGCGCCGTCGCCGGTGTAGCCCATGTCGAGGGTGACGCCGATGACGGGGTGGGTGGCGTGCCCCTTGTTGATCAGTTCCTCGGCGACCCGCCTGGCCTGGTTGACGGGGATGGCGAAGCCGAGGCCGATGGAACCGGCCTGTCCGCTCCCGGAGTCGGAGCCGCTGTCCGCCGAGCGTATGGCGGAGTTGATGCCGATGACCCGGGCCCGGGAGTCGAGGAGGGGGCCGCCGGAGTTGCCGGGGTTGATGGGGGCGTCGGTCTGCAGCGCGTCGACGTACGACACGTCGCTCCCGTCGCCCTTCTCCCCGCCGGCCGTGATGGGCCGTTCCCTGGCGCTGATGATGCCGGCGGTGACGGTGTTGGCCAGGTCGAACGGGGCGCCGATGGCGACGACGGGGTCGCCGACCCGGACGTCGTCGGAGTTGCCGAGCGCCATGGGGGTGAGTCCGTGGACACCGCTGACCTGGACGACGGCCAGGTCGTATCCGCTGTCCCGGCCGACGACCTTGGCCTTGGCGGTGTCGCCGCTGCTGAAGGTCACGGATATCTCGCCGCCGGACGAGGCGGGCTGGACGACGTGGTTGTTGGTGAGGATGTGCCCTCGGGCGTCGAGGACGAAGCCGGTGCCGGTACCCGCCTCGTCGGCCCCGCGCACGTGCAGCGTGACGACGCTGGGCAGGGCCCGCGCCGCGATCCCGGCGACACTGTCCGGCGCCCGCCCGGCGGGCACGCCTCCGGCCCGCGGCAGTTGTACGTCCCCCACACCCTCGCGCTCGACGTAGGCACCGGCGAGCCCGCCGATGCCGCTGGAGACGACGGCGACCAGCAGGGTCCACACCAGCAGCGTCCGCCTGGCCCGCTTCTTCCGCTGCTCCTTCGTGAGCACCGCGGCACCGGTCTGCTGCAGTGGCCCGGGCACGAGGGGCGGCTGCCCGGCATCAGGAACGGCCCAGGGGTCGTAGCGCTGCCAGGGATCACCGACCGGCCCCGGCGGGACGGCGGAGCCCGGCTGCGGCACGGCCGAATCCGGCTGCGGCACGGCGAAGCCCGGCTGCGGCACGGCCGAATCCGGCTGCGGCCCGGCGGAGCCCGGCTGCGGCACGGCGGTGGCCGGGGCTTCGGGTGCCGGGACCGGCTGCTCGGCCGGTGCGTGTGCCGACGGGCCCGCCGGTACGGGCTCCGAGCCGGCCACCGGCGCGGCGGCGGACGCGGGTGGGACCGCGGACGCGGCGGCGGGCGCGGGCGAGGCCGCGGGCGTGGGCGAGGCCGCGGGCGTGGGCGGGGCCGGAGTCGGGTGACTCGGCGTGGGCGGGGCCGGTACTGCCGTGCCCTGTGCCGGTGGGGCTGCCGGGTGCTGGACCGGCGGTGCGGGCGCCCAGGGGCCCGGCTCGCCGTAGGGCGGGGTGCTGTAGGGGTCGGGGTCGTGCAGCGGCGTGGGCCGCTCGACGGGAGGTGCGGCGGCAAGGTCCGCGCCAGTCGGCTCCGCCGGTGCCGGCTCGGCGGTGACGGGATCGGCCGCGACGTCGGTCGCCGCGCCGCCGGGAACGACCGGGGCGGGCTTCGCCAGTTCGAAGTCTCCGTCGGCCGACGGTTCGGCTGCCGCCACCGACGCCTGCTCCCCGTGTTCCCCCTGCTTCCCCGGTGGGACGGACGTCGGGTTCCCCTCGTTCATGCTCTCCCCACGGCTGGCCGCGGCCGCGCGTGCGCGGTGCTCGCGGAACGTCGATTCCGTGCCCGGGTCAGCGCCGCGGGCACGGCTCCACAGGATTCAACCAGGTTCGCGGGTCGGGGCGCAGCGCCAGGTCAGGGCGTCCGGGGAAGAGACGATGAGGAGGGGGAGGAGGGAGGGGAGGGAGGGGCCGGCGAGGCCGAGGGTGCGGGGGTGGTGTCGGGGACGGGGGCGGACAGCAGACCTGGGCCGGTCAGCTGAGGCGCCGCCGGCCAGGAGGCCAGGGAGAACGGCGTGATCTCGCTCAGCGGGCGTATCAGCGGGGAGACGGCGGCAGCGCCGGCCATCACCGGTGCGGTCAGGCCGTGTGCGGCGTTCTGGACCTGTTCGGTGGCCGGGGCCGGCGCTCCGGGCAGCAGCGGTGCGGACATGGAGGTCGGCGCCACGGACGTCTGGCCGAGCAGGCTGCTGCCCTGCTGCAGCGGTCCCACCGAGCGGCGGCGCTGGGACTCGGACGTCGCCGCGCCCGCGCCCGTGCCCGCCGAACGGCTCGGGATCACGTTGCCGCTGCCGGAGCCGCTGCGGGCGTCCGCGGCCACGTCGCCGGGGATGGCGGTGGTCACGCCGCCGAGGGCGAGGGCGGCCAGAGACACGGCGCCGGCTGCGGCGAACGCGAACCGCAGTCCGCGCGAGGTGGAGCGGTCGGCGTCCGGGCGGCCGACGGGATGGATGCGGAAACCGTGCTCCTCGGGAGCGGGAGTGGCGGAATGAGCGGGTCCGGCGGGGGCGTAGCCGAACTCGAAGCGCTCGCCGCGCCTCATCCCGAAGACCCCGGCCTCGGGGTCTCGCCCGAAGAGTCCACCCCCGGGCGCCGGCGTGCCGCCGCCGTCCGGGTCACCTCCCCCGGGAAGGCCCTGGAGGCGGGCCAGGAAGCTCTCGGAGGGAGGCGGCGGGGCCGCCTCGGCGAACACGTTCTTCAGCCGGCGCTGGGCGTCCGCCTCCGCCTTGCACCGGGCACAGGTGGCCAGGTGCGCGAGGACGCGCTCACGCGACTCATGACCGAGCTCTCCGTCCACCAGGGCGGAGAGCCGGTCTCCCAGATGCTGTTCTGCGAGATGCGCAGGTTTCGGCCGAGATCCACTCACGCGGTCGCGCCCCCTCCCCCCAGAGCGGGGACACGGGCCACGAACGAGCGCCGCTCGGCCTTGCGCGCCTCGGGCGACCGGTGGGCGAGGGCCTTGCGGAGCTGGGAGCGGCCGCGGTGGATGCGGGAGCGGACCGTGCCGAGCTTCACGCCGAGGGTGGCGGCGATCTCCTCGTACGACAGTCCTTCGATGTCGCACAGGACGACCGCGGCGCGGAACTCCGGGGCGAGGGTGTCGAGGGCCTGCTGGACGTCGGCGTCGAAGTGGGCGTCGTTGAAGACCTGCTGGGGGGTGGGCTCACGGCTGGGCAGGCGCTCGGCCGCGTCCTCACCGAGGGCGTCGAAGCGGATGCGCTGCTTGCGCCGGACCATGTCCAGGAAGAGGTTGGTGGTGATGCGGTGCAGCCAGCCCTCGAACGTGCCCGGCGAGTACGTCGACAGGGAACGGAAGACACGGACGAAGACCTCCTGGGTGAGGTCCTCGGCGTCGTGCTGGTTGCCCGTGAGGCGGTAGGCGAGCCGGTAGACCCGGCCGCTGTGCGTGCTGACGATCTCCTCCCACGTGGGCGGAGTCCAGGCCTGCCCGTCCGCGTCGGTGGCGAAGGTCGCGGTCTGGGCCTCGGCCGCGGCGAAGCCGGCGGCGTGGCTGTGGTCAGCAGCGGTGTCGGTCACGGATTTCGGCCTGCCCGCCGACCCGAGGAAGCGCCGCAGCGCTCCTCCCCGATCCCCGGGCGCAGCCGCACCTCCCCTGTCGGCTCTGGTGGTGTCCAGTGGAGCCCCTACCATAGCCACCTCGCCCGTTAGCTCCGGATAAGCGGTTTTACGAGAATTTGATACGCGCTGATACGGCTCATACGGCTGCGTCAGCATGTGCTCGGCGTCCTGACCCACCTCTTACCCCCCCGTCGCGTCCCGGCCCACCGGCCCAACCCTTTAAACGCCTGGTCCCATCTGCGGGTTCCCGACGCCAACGGATACAGTCACGCCCAGGCAACCATGGGGACAGGAGAGGGCCATTACCGGCAACCGGCAGACGAGCTGGGCGTTCGCCGACGCCTTTGTCGCCGAGGACGAAGCGCTGCGCTGGGCCCGCGACCGGGCCCGCGAGGCAGGGCTGCGCTCGGTGTCGCCCGGCACGGGCGCCGCGCTGCGACTGCTCGCCGCCTCCGTGGACGCGAAGGCGGTCGCGGAGATCGGCACCGGCTGCGGGGTGTCCGGAATCCATCTGCTGCACGGCATGCGCCCCGACGGGGTGCTCACCACGGTCGACCCGGAGCCGGAGCACCAGCAGTTCGCCCGGCAGGCCTTCCGTGCCTGCGGCTTCGCCAGCAACCGGGCCCGTTTCATCCCCGGCCGCGCCCTGGACGTGCTGCCCCGGCTCGCGGACGCCGGCTACGACCTCGTCTTCTGCGACGGGGACCGGCTGGAGTACTCCGACTACCTCGCTGAATCGTTGCGCCTGCTGCGTCCGGGCGGCCTGGTCGTCTTCGAGGGCGTCTTCGCCAACGGCCGAACGGTCGACTCGGGGCCGCAGCCCACCGAGGTGCTGCGGCTGCGCGAGCTGCTGCGCACGGTACGGGAGACCCAGGAGCTGGTGACCTCGCTGCTGCCGGTGGGCGACGGCCTGCTGTGCGCCGTCAAGCGGTGACCTCCGGGGCGCAAGGGCAAGCGGTGACCCACGGGGCGCAAGGTCCCGGGAACGCGACCGCCCCGGCACCGCATGCGATGCCGGGGCAGCCGGAAGGACAGGAGCGCCCGCGCGTCAGACGACGACCTTCTTGAGGGCGTCGCCGAGCGCCTCGGCCTCGTCAGGGGTCAGCTCGACGACGAGTCGACCGCCGCCTTCGAGCGGAACGCGCATGACGATGCCCCGCCCCTCCTTGGTCACCTCGAGCGGGCCATCGCCCGTCCGCGGCTTCATGGCCGCCATGCTCGTTCCCCTTCCTGAAACCAGGCTCATCGTCTGCCGACGGCCCCGGGAGGGCAACCCGCGTTCCGGAACGGACGCGTGACACCGGCATCGAACACATTGCTTCCAAGCCATTATCCCGCATCTCAGGACCCGATGACCAACATCAGTCGGCATCGCTTGGGCAACGCGCGCGAGCAAAACCACTCAATTCGGGGATGTGGCTGCGATACTGCGCCACCTCGCGGACGCCGCCGGACCGGCTCCGCGCCATTTTTCTTTGACGCAGGTCACACGTCGGGTCCGACCCTCGGGCGGCGATCTCCGCCATGCTGTCCTTCGGACAGCGACGTACTGAGCGGTACGTCACCCGCACCGACACCCGAGGGGATGCGCCATGGCCGACACCGTGCTCTACGAGGTGAGCGACGGACTCGCGACGATCACGCTGAACCGCCCCGAGGCGATGAACGCGCTGAACATCGCGACCAAGGTCGCCCTCCGGGAGGCGGCGGAATCCGCGGCCGGGGACACGGCCGTACGGGCGATCCTGCTGACCGCCGCCGGGGACCGGGCGTTCTGTGTGGGCCAGGACCTCAAGGAGCACATCGGACTGCTGGTGTCGGACCGCGAGACGGGGTCCGGGCAGACGATGAGCACGGTCAAGGAGCACTACAACCCGATCGTGAAGGCGCTGACCGGGGCGCCGAAGCCGGTGGTCGCCGCGGTGAACGGGGTGGCGGCCGGGGCGGGCTTCGGCTTCGCGCTCGCCGCGGACTACCGGGTGGTGGCCGAGACGGCGGCCTTCAACACCTCCTTCGCGGGCGTCGCGCTGACCGCGGACTCCGGCATCTCCTGGACGCTGCCCCGGGTGGTCGGCCCGGGCCGCGCCGCCGACCTGCTGCTCTTCCCGCGCAGCATCAGCGCCCAGGACGCGCTGGAGCTGGGCATCGCCAACCGGCTGGTGCCCTCCGCCGAGCTGCGCACCGAGGCCGAGAAGGTGGCCCGTGCGCTGGCCGAGGGTCCGACGGTGGCCTACGCGGCGATCAAGGAGGCGGTGGCCTACGGCATGACGCACTCCCTCGCCGAGACCCTGGAGAAGGAGGACGAACTCCAGACGCGGGCGGGCCGGTCCGAGGACCACACGATCGCCGTCCAGGCGTTCGTGAACAAGGAGAAGCCGAAGTACCTGGGGCGGTGACGCGCCGCGGGGAACCGCGGATCGGTCGTGGCCGGTCGCGCCCCGCGGCGGCGCCGCATGTCGGCGCAGCCCCGTGTCGTTACGAGGCGCTTCTGGCCACGCACGTCTCCAGGTGGTCGTTGACCAGCCCGCAGGCCTGCATCAGCGCGTAGGCCGTCGTCGGGCCGACGAACCTCAGGCCCCGCTTCTTCAGCGTCTTCGACAGGGCCGTGGACTCCGGGGTGACCGCGGCGACGTCGCCGAGGGTCTTGGGGACCGGCAGACCGGCCGGGTCGGGGGCGTGGGACCAGATCAGCTCGTCCAGTTCACCCTCCGCCCAGTCGGCGAGCACGCGCGCGTTGGCCAGCGTGGCGTCGATCTTGGCGCGGTTGCGGATGATGCCCGGGTCGGCCAGCAGCCGCTCGCGGTCCTCGTCCGTGAAGGCGGCGACCTTCTCGATGCGGAAGCCGGCGAAGGCCGCGCGGAAGCCCGCGCGACGGCGCAGGATCGTGATCCAGGACAGGCCCGACTGGAAGGCCTCCAGGCTGATCCGCTCGAAGAGGGCGTCGTCGCCGTGGACCGGGCGGCCCCACTCCTCGTCGTGGTACGACACGTAGTCCTCGGTGGACAGGGCCCACGGGCAGCGCAGCACGCCGTCGGGCCCGGCGAGGGCGGTTCCGTCGCTCACCGCTGGTCCTCGGGGTGATCGTGCTTCTCCAGGCGGGCGTGCGCGGCGGCGGCCCGGGCGCCGGTCAGCGCGGACTCCAGGTCGGCGATACGGGCGTCCCGCTCGGCGAGTTCGGCGGCGAGACGGCCGAGGGCGTCGTCGACGTCCGCCATGCGGTAGCCGCGCGGGGCGAGCGCGAAGCGCAGGCTCTCCACGTCCGCCCTGTGGACCGGGCGGTCCGGGGGCAGCGGGTCCTGCAGCCGCTCCGGAGCCGCCTCCGGCAGCGGGCCGCTCTCGCCGCCGCCCACCACGGCGAGTGTCACCGCGCCCACCACGACGGCGAGGGCGACGACCAGGAACAAGAACATAACCATCGCTAGAGGTCCCCACGCTCGATGTGCCGGACGCTGTGCCGGAAGCCGATTCTGCCTGGGACCGATCGTGCCATGCGAGTCTGACAGTTAGGGTCGCAGGCGGCCGTACTGCGGAAAGTACTAGGAGAGGTCACAGCGGATGCTCAGGCTGGGCAAGCGGGAATTCGGGCCGCACGAGCCGGTGATCATGGCGATCGTGAACCGGACCCCGGACTCCTTCTACGACCAGGGGGCCACGTTCCGCGACGAGCCGGCGCTCGCTCGCGTGGAGCAGGCCGTGGCCGAGGGCGCCGCGATCGTCGACATCGGCGGGGTGAAGGCCGGGCCGGGCGAGGAGGTCACGGCCGAGGAGGAGGCGCGGCGCACGGTCGGGTTCGTCGCGGAGGTACGGCGCCGCTTCCCGGACGTGATCATCAGTGTGGACACCTGGCGGGCCGAGGTCGGCGAGGCGGTGTGCGAGGCGGGGGCGGACCTGCTGAACGACGCGTGGGGCGGGGTCGACCCGGGTCTCGCGGAGGTCGCCGCGCGCCACGGGGTGGGACTGGTGTGCACGCACGCGGGAGGGGCCGAGCCGCGTACCCGGCCGCATCGTGTGACGTACGACGACGTCGTGGCCGACATCCTGGAGGTGACCCTGGGGCTGGCGGAGCGCGCCGTGTCGCTGGGGGTGCCCCGGGAGTCGGTGCTGATCGATCCCGGGCACGACTTCGGGAAGAACACGCGGCACAGTCTCGAGGCGACGCGGCGGCTGGACGAGATGGTCGCCACCGGGTGGCCGGTGCTGGTGTCGCTGTCCAACAAGGACTTCGTGGGCGAGACGCTGGACCGGCCGGTCAAGGAGAGGCTGATCGGGACGCTGGCGACCACGGCGGTGTCGGCGTGGCTCGGGGCACAGGTGTACCGGGTGCACGAGGTGGCCGAGACACGTCAGGTGCTCGAGATGGTGGCGTCGATCGCCGGCCACCGGGTGCCCGCGGTCGCCAGGCGGGGATTGGCCTGACACCGCGGACTCCGCCCCCGGACCCCGTCTTCGGCCCACCCCTCTCGGCCGCCTGCGGGGCTCAGCGGAAAACTGCGGCCCCACCGGCCCGGCGGCGGGCCGGTGGGCTTGCCGTCAGCGGCCTGCCTCCTTGGAGACCAGGGCCACCGCCTCCTCCACGTCGTCCGTGACGTGGAACAGCAGCAGGTCCTTCTCGGCCGCCTTGCCCTGCGCGATCACCGTGTTCTTCAGCCAGGTCACCAGGCCGCCCCAGTACTCGGTGCCGAACAGGACGATCGGGAAGCGGGTCACCTTCTGGGTCTGGACCAGGGTGAGGGCCTCGAAGAGTTCGTCCAGCGTGCCGAGGCCGCCCGGCAGCACCACGAAGCCCTGCGCGTACTTCACGAACATCATCTTGCGGACGAAGAAGTAGCGGAAGTTCAGGCCGATGTCGACGTAGGGGTTCAACCCCTGCTCGAAAGGAAGTTCGATACCGAGGCCCACCGAGGTGCCGCCCGCCTCGCACGCGCCCTTGTTGGCCGCCTCCATGGCACCGGGGCCGCCGCCGGTGATCACGGCCCAGCCGGCCCCCACCAGCCCGCGCCCGAGCCGCACGCCCGCGTCGTACTCCGCGGAGTCCACGGGCGTACGCGCGGAGCCGAACACGCTGATGGCGGGCGGGAGTTCGGCCAGCGTGCCGAAACCCTCGATGAACTCCGACTGGATCCGAAGGACGCGCCAGGGGTCGGTGTGGACCCAGTCCGTGGGGGCGCGCTCGTCCAGGAGCCGCTGGTCCGTCGTGCTGGGCGTGACCTGTCCGCGCCGTCGGAGGACCGGTCCGAGCCGCTGCTCGTCCGGCGGCTGCTTCTTCCCCTCGGGGTTCCCGGTAGCCATGTGCGCTCCCTCCGCTTGCCGGTAGTTCGACCTCAGCGTAGATCTACGCGGGTTACGGAGGGGGGACGTGGGCATGTCCGGTGTGCAGCGCCGGGCGGCGCGGCCCTATGCGGTGAGCCAGTTCCGCAGGCGCTCCTCGCCCGCGAGGATCTTCGCCACCTCGACGCGCTCGTCGCGCTTGTGCGCCAGATGCGGGTTGCCCGGGCCGTAGTTGACGGCGGGGACGCCGAGCGCGGAGAAGCGGGAGACGTCCGTCCAGCCGTACTTGGGCTGCGGGGTGCCGCCCACCGCCTCGATGAAGGCGGCCGCGGCCGGGTGGGAGAGGCCGGGCAGCGCGCCGGGGCTGTGGTCGTCGACCACGAACTCCTCCACCCCGCAGTCCGCGAACACCTCGTGGACGTGGGCGATCGCCTCCTCCTCGGTGCGGTCCGGGGCATAGCGGAAGTTGACCGTCACCACGCACTCGTCGGGGATGACGTTGCCCGCCACTCCCCCGGAGATGCCCACCGCGTTCAGGCCCTCGCGGTACTCCAGGCCGTCGATGACCGGCCAACGGGCCTCGTAGGAGGCCAGCCGGGCGAGGACGGGGGCGGCCGTGTGGATGGCGTTGGATCCCATCCAGCCGCGCGCCGAGTGGGCCCGTTCGCCCCTGGTCCTCAGCAGCACCCGCAGCGTGCCCTGGCAGCCGCCCTCGACCTGGCCGTCGGAGGGCTCCAGCAGGACCGCGAAGTCGCCCCGCAGCCATTCCGGGTGGTCCTCGGCCACGTGCCTGAGGCCGTTCAGCTCGGCGGCGACCTCCTCGTTGTCGTAGAACACGAAGGTCAGGTCGCGGTTGGGCGCGGGGACCGTCGCCGCGATGCGCAGCTGCACCGCCACCCCGGACTTCATGTCGCAGGTGCCGCACCCCCACAGCACGCCGTCCTCGTCCAGCCGGGACGGCACGTTGTCCGCGATCGGCACCGTGTCGATGTGGCCGGCCAGGATCACCCGCTCGGCGCGGCCCAGGTTCGTACGCGCGATCACGTTGTTGCCGTACCGGTCCACCGTCAGGTGCGGCAGGGCGCGCAGGGCGGTCTCGATCGCGTCGGCGAGGGGCTTCTCGGTACCGCTCTCAGAGGGGAAGTCCACGAGCCGCGCGGTGAGCGCCGCGGCGTCCAGCGTGAGGTCAAGCGAGGTGTCGGCCATGCTCCCGACCCTAGTGCCCCGGCACTGGGGTGCCGGTTCGGCGCCCCCGTGCGCTGCGCTCCCCGGACCCGCCGCGAGGGCCGGAAGGGGCTCCAGTACCTTGTACGCGTGTCAGAGCCGTCCCCCATTCGCCCCAAGCGTCGCGGCCGCCTCCTGCGTTTCGGCGCGGCCCTGCTGGTCCTGTGCGCAGTCGGCGCCTATCTCGTGGTGCAGTACGTCACCGGGGGCGGGGGAGCGCGCGGCTGCAAGGTGGTCTCCAACGCGGGGGACGGGGCGTCGTACGAGTTCACGCCCGAGCAGGCGGTGAACGCGGCGACGATCGCCGCGGTCGGCACCGGGCGGGGTATGCCCGAGCGGGCGGTGACCATCGCACTGGCGACCGCCGTCCAGGAGTCGGGACTGCGCAACATCGAGCACGGCGACCGGGATTCCCTGGGCCTGTTCCAGCAGCGGCCCTCGCAGGGCTGGGGCACCGAGCGGCAGATCATGGACCCGGCGTACGCGGCCGGCATCTTCTACGCGCACCTGGCCAAGGTGCCGGACTACACGAAGCTGCCGCTGACGGTGGCCGCGCAGCGGGTGCAGCGCAGCGGCTACCCGGAGGCGTACGCCAAGCACGAGCCGGACGCCAGGCTGCTGGCCGCGGCGCTGACCGGGCAGGCCGCGGGCACACTGACCTGCGACGGGCGCCCGGGGAGCACCGCCGAGGCGACCGGGCCCGACGCGGTGCGCGCCGCGCTGGTCCGGGACTTCGGGCGGGACGCCCTGCAGGAGACGGGTGCGGAGGTGGGCGGTACGGCGGTGCCGTCGCCGTCGCCCTCCCCGAGCGTCACCGCCACCGCGCACGGGCGGACCGTGACCGTGCCAGTGCCCCAGGGCGCGAAGACCGACGCGACCGGGCGAGGTGAGCGGCAGCGGGGCTGGCAGCTGGCGCACTGGGCCGTGGCCAACTCCTCGGCGCTGCACATCCAGCGGGTGTCGTACGCGGGGCGGGACTGGACCGCCGGAAACGGCGGCGGCGCGTGGCACACGACCGCCTCGCAGGGTGCCGGGGGCGCGGAGAAGTCCGTGGGTGCGGTCCGGATCGTGACCGGACAGTAGTACGGGGTCTCACTCGGCCGGGTTGTACGACTTCCGGGTGCTCGGCTTCTCCGCAGGCCTGCGGCAAGGTTCCCGAATCCCTTGGAAATCAAGGGCGGTAAGGATTCTGCTGGGGCGCGGGCGGGCACTCTTTGCCCATTTTTATCCACAACCGATAATGCGATGCGTTATCCATTCTTTACCTTCGGCGTCCGCAACCTTCGTCGGCCTCGAGCGGTAGTCACGGCGTCCGAGTACGGACGACATCACCGTTCCCTCCCGTCGAATGGAGCATCATGTCCCTCCCTCTGACCCGCCGGATCGCCCGTGCCGCGCTGCTCGTCGCAGCGGGAGCGGCCGCCGGGGTCGGTGCGGCCGGCTCTGCCGGCGCGGCCACGAACCTGCCGGCGGCCACCCCGAACGTCGGCGGTCTGACCGCCCTGGACGGGGCGCAGGTCGGCAACACCGTCGACGGTGCGACGCAGAAGGTCGCCGGTCTCGCGGGCAACGCGGGCGGCAAGGCGGTCCAGCAGGCGGTGCCGGGCGCGGGCAAGACCGGCGGCGGTGCCGTGAAGAAGGTGACGCCCACGGCGCAGCGAGTCGCCGGGGTCGCGGGGGGTGTCCTCGGCGAGACCGCGGCCACCGCGGCGCAGGGTGGGCTGCCGACGGACGCGCTCACCAAGGGCGGGCTGCCCACCGCGTCCCTGCCGACCAAGGGGCTGCCCACCGCGTCCCTGCCCGCCAAGGGGCTGCCGCTGGGCGGCTGAGGCCGCTCACGCCGACGGACCCGGGGAGTTCCCCGGGCCCGTCGACTTTGCGTGCGCGAACGCTGGCGGCCTACGCCGTCAGGCGTTCCACCGCCGCCCGGACGCGTTCGTCCGTCGCGGTCAGCGCCACGCGTACGAACGTCTCGCCCGCCTCGCCGTAGAAGTCGCCCGGAGCCACCAGGATGCCGAGGTCGGCCAGGTGGGCCACCGTCCGCCAGCAGGACTCGTCCCGGGTGGCCCACAGGTAGAGGCTGGCCTCGCTGTGCTCGATGCGGAAGCCGTGCCGCAGGAGGGCCTCGCGCAGGGCCGTGCGGCGGGCCGCGTAGCGCTCGCGCTGGAGACGGACGTGCTCGTCGTCGCCCAGGGCCGCCACCGCCGCCGCCTGCGTCGGCGCCGAGGTCATCATGCCGCCGTGCTTGCGGATCTCCAGCAGGGGGCCGAGGACCGCCGGGTCGCCCGCCAGGAACGCGGCGCGGTAGCCGGCCAGGTTGGAGCGCTTGGAGAGGGAGTGGACGGCCACGATGCCGTCGTAGGAGCCGCCGTTGACGTCCGGGTGCAGGACCGAGACCGGGTCGGCCTCCCAGCCCAGCTCGAGGTAGCACTCGTCGGAGACGAGGAGCACGCCGTGCTCGCGGGCCCAGGCGACGATCCCGGTCAGCTCGTCCTTGGACAGGACCTTGCCGGTCGGGTTGGACGGCGAGTTCAGCCAGAGAAGCCTGAGGTTCGCCGGGTCCAGCTCGCGCGGGTCGTCGTAGACCTCGTACTCGGCGCGGGCCAGACGGGCGCCGACCTCGTAGGTCGGGTAGGCCAGGCGCGGGTGAGCCACCTTGTCGCCGGGGCCGAGGCCCAGCTGGGTCGGCAGCCAGGCGACCAGCTCCTTGGAGCCGACGACCGGCAGGACGTGGCGGTGGGTGACCTCGCGGGCCCCCAGGCGGCGCTCCAGCCAGCCGGTGATCGCGTCACGCAGCGCGGGGGTGCCCCAGACCGTCGGGTAGCCCGGCGAGTCGGCCGCGTCGATCAGGGCCTTCTGGATCAGGTCGGGAACCGGGTCGACGGGCGTGCCGACGGAGAGGTCGACGATCCCGCCGGGGTGGGCAGCGGCCGTCTTCTTGTACGGCTCCAGCTTGTCCCACGGGAAGGTGGGCAGACGATCGGAGACTGCGGACACGGAAGTTGCTCGCTTTCGTCGGTGCGGCAAACGCCTCGGTCCCGTACGGCCGTGATCGAGGCGATCGGGCCGTACGGGACCGAGGCGGCGCTGTTGCGGGCCGCTAGGCCGTCTGAACGGTCACTCGCCCTGCGGCGGCAGCGCGGCGATGAAGGGGTGGTCCCGCTCGATCAGGCCCAGCTTGCTGGCGCCGCCTGGGGAGCCGAGCTCGTCGAAGAACTCGACGTTCGCCTTGTAGTAGTCCTTCCACTCCTCCGGAGTGTCGTCCTCGTAGAAGATCGCCTCGACCGGGCAGACCGGCTCACACGCACCGCAGTCGACGCATTCGTCCGGGTGGATGTACAAGGACCGCTGGCCCTCGTAGATGCAGTCGACCGGGCACTCCTCGATGCACGCCTTGTCCTTCACGTCGACACAAGGCTGCGCGATGACGTAGGTCACGCTGTCGTTCCTCCTCGATAGGGCGCTGGCGGGCCTCCTCAGGCTCCGCCGCCTGGCGCGCGGGAGCGCGGCGTCGTCGATGCCCGCCCCTAGTATCTCCGTTCTGGGGCACGATCCGAACAGGAGGGGTGAACTGACCAGTGGAAATCTCGGCGCACGGACGCCTCGAGGTTCGTATCACCGCTGCTGACGTGGGCAAACGAGTCTCCGTACGGCGCTTGAACGAACCTGGAGCCGCAGCGGAGAAGTTCACCGACACGGTGGGTGTTCTCACATCATGGGACGACGGCGTGCTCATGATCACACGGCGAGACGGGCAGAGTGTCCGGATCGCGGAGTCCGCCCTGGTCGCGGGCAAGGTGGTGCCGGCCGCTCCGGCGCGCCGCCGGGGGCCGGCGGCGAGCTGTCCGGAGCTGGCGCGCGTCGCCTCGCGCGCGTGGCGGCCGCTGGAGAGCGAGCGGCTCGGCGAGTGGGAGCTGCGCGCGGCCCAGGGGTTCACCCGGCGGGCCAACAGCGTGCTGCCGCTCGGTGATCCCGGTCTTCCGCTCGACGCGGCCCTGGACGCCGTACGGCGCTGGTACGGCGGACGCGGCCTGCCCGCCTACGTACAGACCGCCACTGGCGCCGAGGGCGCGCAGGAGCTGCTCTGCGCGGAGCTGGAGCGGCGCGGCTGGGTGCGGGAGGTGACCGCCGAGCTGTGGATCGGCGCCCTGGCGCCGCTCGCGGACCAGGCCGAGGGTGCCGGGGTGGTGCTGTCCCGGGAGGCGGACGAGGCATGGCTCTCCCGTTACAAACGCAAAGGTGTGAGCGAAGTGGCCCTGCGGGTGCTCGGCAGCGGACCCTCGGTGTGGTTCGCGACCGTCCCCGGGGAGAGCGAGGACGCGCCGGTGGCGGCCATCGGGCGGTGTGTCGTGGACGGTCGCTGGGCGGGGTTCGCCGCCGTCGAGGTCGACCCCGCCCGGCGCCGGCAGGGGCTGGCCACCGAGGTGATGGCCGCGCTGGCCCGGCGGGCACTGGACGAGGGCGCCTCGGCGGCCTGGCTGCAGGTGGAGGACGACAACGAGGGCGCGCGCACGCTGTACGCCCGCCTCGGCATGGCCCCGCACCACGCCTACCACCACTATCGGGAACCGGACACATCCGGCGCCGGGCGGTCGTAGAAACCCCTGTGAAAGGGCATGAGCCAGGCATGCGGCCCCCTCGTCTTCCGCCCCCGTATCCGCCCCCGCCGGAACGGTCCGCCGAGTTGCGGCGACGGTTCGGGGAGGAGGCACGGTCCGAGCGGCCCGATCTGTCGGCCATGTGCCTGCTGATCGGCGCGGAGGCGGACGGCTCGCTGGACGAGACCGGCATCGACGTGGCCCAGCTGGAGCTGGACCGGCTGGCCGGGGAGCTGCCGTTCCGTCCGGGTGGCCCGCACCGGTGGGCGGAGGCGGTGTGCCGGCTGCTGGGCGAGTGCTACGCGTTCCACGGCTCCCCGGCCGACTACCAGCGGCTGGAGTCCTCGCTGCTGCACGAGGTGCTGCGGCGGCGGCGCGGGCTGCCGATCCTGCTGTCGGTGGTGTGGATGGAGGTCGCGCGGCGGGCGGGGGCGCCGGTGTACGGGGTCGCGCTGCCCGGACACTTCGTGGTCGGGTTCGGGCCCGCGGAGGAGCAGGTGCTGGCCGATCCGTTCGACGGGGGGCGGGTGCTGACCGGGACGGATGCCGAGCTGCTGGTGGCGGGGGCCACGGGGGCGCCGCTCCAGCCCTCCATGCTGGTGCCGGCGGAGCCGCTGGAGGTCGTGCAGCGGATCCTGAACAACATCCGGGCGTGGGCCGCCGCCCGGCCCGAGCGGTCGGATGTCGCGCTGCAGGCCGTGGAGCTCAGCCTGCTGCTGCCCTCGCATCCGGCCCGGCTGCGCTACGAGCGGGGACAACTGCTGGTGCAGCAGGGCGAGTTCGTGGCGGGAGCCGCGGAGCTGGACGCCTATGCACACCTGATCGAGGTCGTCGACGAACCGGCGGCACAGCGGGTGCGGCAGCAGGCCGGCACGGCCCGGGCGATGCTCAACTGACGTGCCCGCGCGGGACGGGTGCGCGCGCCTCGCTCACCCGGACGCGCGGCACGCCGCGCCCCGCGTCACAGCCAGCCCTTCTCCCGGGCGATCCGCACCGCCTCCGCCCGGTTGCGCACCGCGAGCTTCTGGATGGCCGTGGAGAGGTAGTTGCGGACCGTGCCCTGGGACAGGTGCAGGGCCGTGGCCAGTTCCGCGTTGGTGGAGCCGTCGGCCGCCGCGCGGAGCACCTCGCGTTCCCGGTCGGTGAGCGGGTTGGCGCCCTCGGCCAGCGCGGCCGCGGCGAGCGTGGGGTCGATGACCCGCTCGCCGGCCAGCACCTTGCGCACCGCGGCGGCGAGTTGGGCGGCGGGCGCGTCCTTGACGAGGAAGGCGTCGGCGCCCGCCTCCATGGCGCTGCGCAGATAGCCGGGGCGGCCGAAGGTGGTGAGGACGACGAGCTTGACCGCCGGGTGCTCCCGGTGCACCTGGGCCGCCGCCTCGATGCCGGTGCAGCCGGGCATCTCGATGTCGAGCAGCGCCACGTCCACGCCGTGCGCGCCGACGGCCGCCAGCACCTCGTCGCCACGCGCGACCTGGGCGACGACCTCGATGTCGTCCTCGAGGCCGAGCAGGGCGGCCAGCGCCTCGCGCACCATCGACTGGTCCTCGGCGAGGAGGACCTTGATCACGCTCGTCATGCCCCGGATACTACGTCCGCCCCGGGGACCGCGGGCACCCGGGCGACCAGCCGGAATCCGTGCCTGAGCCGGCCCGTCTCCAGCGTGCCGCCCGCCTTCTCCAGGCGCTCGGTCAGGCCGGTCAGACCGTTGCCGGGACCCTTGCCCGAGGCGCCGGACCCGTTGTCCTCGACGGAGAGTTCGAGCATCTGGCCGTCCAGGGTCTGGCGGCGCAGGAGCTGTACGACGCACCGGTCGGCGCCGCTGTGCCGGACCACGTTGGTGACCGCCTCGCGCAGCGCCCAGGCGAGGGTGGCCTCGCCCTCCTCGGGGACGCCGTCGAGGTCGGGTTCCGCGGGCACCTCGGCCACCACCCCGGCGGCGGTGAGCGCGATCTGGGAGCCGGCGAGTTCGGCGGCGAGACGGGGACGGCGGTAGCCGGTGACGGCCTCGCGGACGTCCACCAGGGCCTGCCGGCTGACCTGTTCGATGTCGGCGACCTGCTGGGCCGCCTTGTCGGGATGGCCGGGCAGCATCCGGCCGGCCAGCTCGCTCTTCAGCGTGATCAGGGACAGCGAGTGGCCGAGCAGGTCGTGCAGGTCGCGGGCGAGGCGCAGCCGCTCCTCGTTGGCAGCGAGCTGGGCTACGGTGGCCCGGGCCTTGCGCAACTCGACGGTCGTGCGGACCAGTTGTCCGACCCCGACCATCGCGAACCCGATGAGCACCACGAGCACCAGCAGGCCGCGCGCCTCCTTCTCGTCGGCGTGCAGGCCGGTGACGTACATCAGGACGCCCGCCGCCGGGACGGCCCAGTAGGCCGCCCGGACCGGCAGGGTCGCCCCGCAGGCCACCGAGAGGTAGACGAAGAGTCCCAGCCAGGCGCCGCCGAGGCTGTACGCCAGCGCGGGGGCGAGAACGCCGAGGAGCACCAGCAGGAGAACCACGACCCGCCCGGAGAAGGGCCGGCCCATGTTGCGGAAGACCAGGCTCAGGTAGGCCGCGACGAAGACGGTGAGGCCGAGCGCGCCGGCCACGGTGGCGCGGGTGGTGTGGCCGCCGTCGACCAGGTCCTCGATCGGTGAGCTGAGGAAGACCAGCCAGACGCCGATCCACAGCAGCTTGACCTTCAGTTCCCGCCGGTTGCCGGGGGTCCGGCCCATGGTCACGTCCCCCGTGGTACCGGCCGTCCGGTCTTCCGTCATCGTGCTCACGCCTTCAGCGTGTCCTTCCGGTACAGCCAGGCCGCCCCGCCCGCGAAGAGGACGAAGGAGGCGACGAGGATGGCGATGTCCTGGGCGTGCGGGGCCTGGCTCTGCTCGATGGCCCGCCCCAGAGCAGCGTACGCGTGCGTGGGCAGCCACTCGGCGATGTCCTGGAGCCACTGCGGGAAGGTGGTGGAGGGCATCCACAGGCCGCCGAGGATCGACATGCCGAAGTAGATGATCATGGTGATGGGACGGACCGCGTCCCCGGAGGCGACGTACCCGATGGCGACGCCGAGCGCGGCGAAGACGAGGCTGCCGGCCCAGATGACGCCGGTGAGGGCGAGCCACTGCCAGGCATCGAGGCGGACGGACTTCACGGTCGCCGCGACGACGAACACCACGATGATCGACGGCAGGCTCACCACGGCGGCGCCGGCGGTCTTGGCGAGGACGTAGCCGCGCCCGGGCAGCGGGGTCAGTCGCAGCTGCCGCACCCAGCCGCTCTCGCGCTCCTTGGCGATGCGCTCGCTGTTGCCCATCAGGACCGCCGTCAGGGCGCCGAAGGAGGCCATGGAGACCATCAGGTAGGTGGCGACGGTCAGGCCGCTGTCGCCGACCTTCTGGCCCGAGCCGGAGCTGCTGGAGAAGATCAGGTAGATGAACGAGGGGTAGAGCACCGAGAAGAACAGGAACTTCTTGTTGCGCAGGGCGCGGGTCAGCTCGAGCTTGATCAGGGAGTTCATGACTGCTTGGCCTCCTCGGCCTCCGTGATGGCGACGAAGGCCTGTTCCAGGCCGAGCCCGGCGACCTCGAGGTTGCGGGGGTAGACGCCGAGGCCGTACAGGGCGTGGACGGTCGCGTCGGCGTCGGAGGACTGGATGCGGACCGTCTGGCCCGACACGTCGATCGAGGTGAGGAACGGCAGGGCGCCCAGGGCCGCCTCGTCGATCTCCCCCTCCAGGTCGAAGGAGACCCGGCGGGCGCCCGCCTTGGCCTTGATCTCGGCCGCCGTGCCGTCGGCGAGGAGCCGGCCGCGGTGCAGCACGAGCACCCGGTCGGCGATGGCGTCGGCCTCTTCCAGGTAGTGGGTGGCGAACAGGACCGTGCGGCCCTGGTCGGCCTGCTCGCGCATGGTGGCCCAGAAGGCCTGGCGCGCGGAGACGTCCATGCCGGTGGTGGGCTCGTCCAGGACGATCAGGGCGCTGTCGCCGGCGGTGGCGAGGGCGAACCGGACGCGCTGGGCCTGGCCGCCGGAGAGCTTGTTGACCTTGCGGTCGGCGATCTGCGCGATGCCCGCGCGGGCGAGCACGTCGGCGGCCTTGTACGGCTTCGGGTGCAGCGAGCAGGCCAGCTTCACCAGCTCGGCGACGGTGACGTCGTCCATCAGCCCGCCGCTCTGCAGCATGGCACCGACCCGCCCGGCGACGATCGCCTCGCGCGGGCTGGTGCCGAACACGCCGACCGTGCCCGCGTCGGGTTGCTTGAGCCCCAGCAGGAGGTCGAGGGTGGTGGACTTGCCGGCGCCGTTCGGGCCGAGAAGGGCGACGGTCTCCCCCGGGTACAGCCGGAGCGAGAGCCCGTCGACGGCCCGCACGCTCCCGTACGTCTTGGTCACCTGGTCGAACCCGACCACCGGGGTGGTGGTGGCCGGTGCCGCTGTCGTTGTCATGCCCACCATGCTGGCCGAGCGCACCCGGTGCCCGGCAGTGTCGGCGGTCCCGAGAGCCGGATGACAGATGTCATGCCCCCGGGGTGACACGACGGCAGGGGGGGCGCCCGGCGGGCGCCCCCCCGTGCGGTCGCGCTAGTTCGGGTTCGTGTCGATGACCGCGGCCCGGTTGGTCCTGCTCGTCAGGGCCTGGCGGAGGGCGACGTAGACGTCCTCGGGCGTGACGGCCGTCTTCTTGCCGTTGGCCCGGGTGATCAGCACACCGTCGAAGGTCTGGCCGTAGAGCTTCTTGAGGGCGGCCAGGTCCGGGGCGTCGGCCAGCTTGCCGCCGTCGACGGCCTTCACCCGGAGGAACTTCCACAGCGAGTTCTGCGGGCTGAACGCGATCATGTGGGCCGCGTCCGTCTGGACGGTGACCTTGGCCGACATCGCCGGCTCGGCGAAGGCCTTCATCTCGCGGTCGACCTCGCCGTTCGCGACCGTCGGCTGCTTGGTCGTCGTCGGCACGGTGACCGGGGTCGCCGTATTGGTCTCCACCAGCGTGCGGTAGGCCTGTTCGACCGCCTGGGTCGACTGGGCCGCGTCGATGGCCTTGCCCGCCTTGCCGTAGACGGCCACGGCCTTGCCGGCCTGGAACGTGATGCCGCCCTCGGTGACCGAGCCGGAGCCGCCGCCGGACTGCTGCAGCGCGGCCTGGAGCTTCTCCTCGTCCACCGGCATGGCCGGCTCGATCTCCCGCTTCTGCCCGAAGAGGGAGCCGATGACCGAGACCGGGTTGTAGTCGCTCTTGGCGGCCTCGCTCACCGTGGCCGCGTAGTCGAACTGCAGGCCCGCGTTGTCCGGCGTGAGGGACACCGTGCTGCCGCCCACGGACAGCTTCAGCGGCTTGTGCACGCGGCTGCCGAAGGCGTCGTCCAGCTTCTTGACGGCGTCGTCACGGGTGCCGCCGCCGATGTCGACGCCGAGCACGGTGGTCCCCTTGGGCACGTCGGTGTGGTTCATCAGCAGCCCGGCGCCGTAGGCACCGCCCGCGACGAGGAACACACCGACGCCGAGCAGCACGAGCTTGCTGCGGCCCTTCTTCTTCGGCTTGGCCGCCGCCTTGGGCCGGGGGGCCGGGTCGGGCAGCTTGGGTGCCGTGTGCGGCACCGGCCCCTCAGGGTGCGCGCCGGGGCCGAACGGGGCGTTCCCGGCGGACGGGACGACCGGGATGCCGCTGGTGACGGTGTGCCCGGAGACGTTGTCCGGGGAGCGGTAGCCGGACGGGCCCGGCTCGGGAGCCGGCTTCTGCGGGGTGAGGATCGCGGTGTCGTCGCTGAGACCGCCGCCGGGGCCCGGGAAGGCGCCCGCGCCGAGCGGGCCTGCGGACCGGCCGCCTCGGCCGTCGGCGCCGCCGGGCAGCGGGTGGCTTCCGGTGTCACCGGGCAGGCGGTGGCTGCCGGTGTCGCCGTAGCCGCCGGGGCTGTCGAAGGCCTCGCCGGGGGTCCGGTCCAGGTCGCTGAGCGCACTGCGCGGAGCGGCCGGCGGGACGAGCGTTCCGTCTCCGGTGACCGGGCCGCCGGTGGGGCCCGCCGGGCCCTGCGGGCCGCGGCCGCCCTGGCCGTTCGGCCCGTTGAAGGGGCCGCCGTTGCCGTTCGCACCGCTCGCCCCGGCGCCGCCGCTGCCGCCGAAGCCGCTCTGTGCGCCGCCCTCCGAGAAGTACGGCAGGTCGTCGCGGCTCGGTTCGCCGCCGGGCGCACCGGAGCGGGAGCCCAGCGGGCCCGCGGCGAGCGCCTCGGTCACGTCGAAGGAGCCGGTGCCGCCGCCGTGCCCCGGGGCGACGGGGCCACCGGTGGCGCTGGGCAGGCCCGAGCCCTTGGTACCGCCGGGCGCGCTCATGGAGCCGACGACGCCGCCGGGGCGGCCGCCGCCGGGGCGTGCGCCAGTGGCACCGGCCGCGCCGGGGGCACCCGGACCGCCCGCCCGGGTGGCGGGTGTGGCGGGCGTGCTGGGCCCCGCCGGGGCGGCGGAGGAACCGCCGGGCATCCCGGCCCCGTTCGTGCCGCCGCCGCCCTGACCGCCCTTGGGGGCGCCGGACTTGCGGGGCGCGAACCAGTCGCTGGTCTTCTCCTCGGCCTGCGGAGCGGGCTCGGCGGGGGGTTCGACGGTGCCGGGGGAGGTCGCGGCGGGGGGAGCCGGCCGCGTCTCCGCGCCCGCGTCGTCCCCGGTGCTCTCGGTCTCCCCGACGGGCTTGCGCACGACGACCGGCGGGATGGGCCGCGATCCGGGGATGTTGATCCGGATCCGGGTCGTCAGCGTGGTCTCGGTCTTGCGTTCCTCCGGTCGCGCGGCCGAACGGCCCGCGTCCGCCCCGGCCTCGGAGGCCACGGGGGTTCCGTACGGCGGCGTCCCGGAGGGGTATGCGGCTCCCCCGGTCCCGTTGGGCCCGGAGGACGGAGTGTCAGTTTCACGACTCAAGGCAGGTTCTCCCGGTTGGCTCCGCCGCCCGTTACGACCTCAGCGGGCAGCTCGGCGGCGCGCACCACCATACTGGCCACGTCTGGCGCGCATCCCATGACCGCCGAGGAAACCCACACCGGACTCGCACGTGCGCCGCACGGCGAAGTGGTACGTCACTTGCCAAGTCGGGCAGGACCGCCCCCGGGTTGCCGCCCGGGGCCAAGGGTGGCGCAGATCACAGCAAGTGCCATGCCGCCGAACAGGAAGAGGTACGAACCGCCGCCGGCGCCGAACAGGAAGTCGCCCTCGGGACGGCTGGCGGTGAGCAGGACGACGGCGACGATCCAGCCGGCCACCGGCGCGACCGCCCCGCCCCGCCCGCCGAGCGCGTACGCCCCGCCGAGGAACAGCCCGGCGGCGCCCGCGAGGGCGAGCAGCAGGCCGCCCGGGAACCAGGCGGCCTGGACCAGGGCCCCGGCGAGCCCGACGATCGCGCCGAGCACGAAGAGTCCGACGTAGGCGGCGATCCGCCCGGCCGAGGGGCGCTGCAGCGGCTGGGCGAGCATCGAGCCGCGTCCGGTGGTGCTCATGACGCCTCCGCGGTGACACCGGCGAACAGGTCGCTCTCCCCGGGCCGCGCCTCGCCGCTCACCAACTCGTAGTACTCGGTGCTGAACAGCGGCTGGGCCAGTTCGTTGGAGAGCGCGAAGTAGGGCTCGGCCACGTCGATCTGGGTGGCGTGGGCGCGCATCGCGGCGGCCTTGGCGGAGGCGTACGCGCTGCCGTCGATCGCGGTGGTGATCCGCTCGTCGTCGACCACGCCCGGTACGTCGGCCACGGTGGCGCTCTTGGCGAACGGGAGGGTGGGCAGCTCGTCCTGGAGGCGGTCGAAGGCGGCCTCGACGACGGAGCGCGGGACCCGGTTCCAGTAGACCTTCTGGATGCGGTGGCCCCGTTCGGCCGCGAGTTCGACGGCGCGCATGGCGACACGGTGGGCCTGGATGTGGTCCGGGTGGCCGTAGCCGCCGTTGTCGTCGTAGGCGACGAGTACCTGCGGGCGGATCTCGAGGATCACCTCCGCGAGCGCCGCGGCGGCCTCGTCCAGGTCGGCCTGCCAGAAGCAGGCGGGGTCCTCGTTGTCGGCAATGCCCATCATGCCGGAGTCGCCGTAGCGGCCGGCGCCGCCGAGCAGCCGGGAGTCCGCGACGCCCAGCTCGCGCAGGGCCGCGGCCAGCTCCTCGCGCCGGTGCGCGCCCAGGGCGGCCCCGGTCAGGTGCCGCAGTCCTGGCGGGATGACCTCGCCCCGCTCGCCCAGGGTGCAGGTGACCAGGGCCACGTGGGCACCCTCGGCCGCGTACCTGGCCATGGTCGCGCCGTTGTTGATCGACTCGTCGTCCGGGTGCGCGTGCACCAGCAGCAGACGCCGGGAGGGCGGTTCCGTCATGGGACCACCCTACGAGGTCCGCCCGGGGCCGGACGTCAGAACTTGATGCTGCCGATCATGCTGGCGACGTTGGTCGTCAGCTCGCTGATCGTGGGAGCGACGGTCGAGGAGGCGAGGTAGAAGCCGAGCAGCATGCAGACGACAGCATGACCGCCCTTGAGCCCTGACTTCTTGATCAACAAGAAGACGATGATCGCCAGCAGCACCACCGCCGAAATCGAGAGTGCCACGGCGGCTCACCTCCAAAGATCCCGGGGACGCGGGGGGTTCGGACTATGGGGGTTGTGACTCGTATGTAGATCGGTGGAGCAAATCCATGCGGTTGCCGGCAGGTTCATACCCACTCAGCGGTAGTGATCATAACTATCCGTGCTCGCGCATCGCTCGGCGCACGGCCGCACAAGGGGGCGCATGGCCAATATGGTCAGGGGTATGACGACCGAGGCTGACTCCTTCCCCCGTCGGCACGCCCGCACCCAGCGGTTCACGCTCGGCGCGCCGCGCGCGTTCACCGTGGCACCCGACGGTTCGCGTATCGCGTTCCTGCGCTCGCCCTCCGGCACGGACCGGGCCAACTCGCTGTGGGTGCTCGATCCGGCCGACGGCGCCGAGCGTCCGGCGGCCGACCCGCGCGCCCTCCTGGGGGGCGCCTCGGAACAGCTCTCGCCCGAGGAGCGGGCGCGCCGGGAGCGCAGCCGCGAGGGCGGGGCCGGCATCGTCGGCTACGCCACCGACGCGGCCGTGGAGTTGGCGTCTTTCGCCTTGTCAGGGCGGCTGTTCACGGCCGAGCTGAGGGCCGGCACGGCGCGCGAACTCCCGGTCCCGGGACCGGTGATCGACCCGCGTCCGGCGCCGGACGGACGGCACATCGCCTACGTCACCGAGGGCGCGCTGCGGGTGGTGGGCGCCGAGGGGGAGGGCGACCGGGCGCTCGCGGAACCGGAGTCGGAGCGGGTCACCTACGGGCTCGCCGAGTTCATCGCGGCCGAGGAGATGGGGCGCTCGCGGGGGTTCTGGTGGGCGCCGGAGTCGGACCGGCTGCTGGTGGCGCGGGTGGACGACACGCCGGTGCGGCGGTGGTGGATCGCGGATCCGGCCCACCCGGAGCGTGAGCCGAACCACATCGGGTACCCCGCGGCAGGGACCGCGAACGCGGATGTACGGCTGTTCGTGCTGGGCCTGGACGGGGGGCGCACGGAGGTCGTCTGGGACCGGGCACGCTATCCGTATCTGGCGCGTGTGCACTGGTCACAGGCGGGTGCGCCGCTGCTGCTCGTGCAGTCGCGGGACCAGCGCGGACAGGTGTTCCTGGCGGTGGACCCGGACTCCGGTTCGACCCGGATGGTGCATGCCGATGAAGATCCAACATGGCTGGAACTTTTCGCCGGTGTGCCCTGCTGGAGCCCGTCCGGGCAGCTTGTCCGGATCGCGGACGAGGGGGGCGCGCGGGTCCTGACCGTGGGCGAACGACCGTTGACGGGACCGCAGTTGCACATCCGTGCGGTGCTCGATGTGACGGCCCACGACGTGCTGGTCTCGGCGTCGGCGGGCGAGGAGGCGGACTCCCCCGAGACCGGCGAGGTTCATGTCTACCGGGTCAACGAACTCGGCGTGGAGCGCGTGTCGCAGGAGCCCGGGGTTCACTCGGCGGTGCGCGCCGGCGGCGTGACGGTGCTGGTGTCCGCGAGGCTCGACAGTCCGGGCGCGCATGTCCAGGTGCTGCGTGACGGAAAACGAACGGCGACTGTCACGTCGTACACCGAAGATCCCGGTCTGTCCCCCCGTGTGACGCTCATCGAGGGGGGCGCACGCCGAATTCCGTGCGCCGTGCTTATGCCTACGGACTACCCCGGCGACACTCCCCTTCCCGTCCTGCTGGACCCGTACGGCGGGCCGCACGGCCAGCGGGTGGTCGCCGCCCACAACGCGCACCTGACCTCGCAGTGGTTCGCCGACCAGGGCTTCGCGGTGATCGTGGCCGACGGGCGGGGCACGCCGGGGCGCTCGCCGGCCTGGGAGAAGGCGGTACGCGACGACCTGGCGGCGGTCGTCCTGCAGGACCAGGTCGACGCGCTGCACGCGCTCGCCGGGGAGTTCCCGCTGGACCTGGACCGGGTGGCGATCCGGGGCTGGTCCTTCGGCGGCTACCTGGCCGCGCTTGCGGTACTGCGCCGGCCGGACGTCTTCCACGCGGCGGTGGTCGGGGCACCCGTCACCGATCTGCGGCTGTACGACACCCACTACCAGGAGCGCTACCTCGGCCATCCGGACGAGCGGCCGGAGGTCTACCGCCGCAACTCGCTGGTCGACGACGCGGGTCTGGTCGACCCGGCCGAGCCGCACCGCCCGATGATGATCATCCACGGGCTGGCGGACGACAACGTGGTCGTGGCCCACTCCCTCCGCCTGTCCTCGGCCCTGCTGGCCGCGGGCCGCCCGCACGAGGTCCTGCCGCTGTCCGGGGTGACCCACATGACCCCGCAGGAGACCGTCGCCGAGAACCTGCTGCGACTGCAGCTGGACTTCCTCAGGCGTTCGCTGGCACAACCGGGCAAACCTGCGTGAACCACGTTTACACGCAGGCAACTTGACGGAAGCGGTACCGATATACGGACGCGGGAGGCTGAACAGCGTACGGCCGTGCGGGTGCCGTGAACGGGCCGGGGTGCACCATGTCACCCCGGCCCGTTGCCGTTCCCGGCGGGCAGCTGCGGCTCCTCCGGCGGCACGACCTGCATCTCCTCCGCGAAGTGGCAGGCGGAGTCGTGGGCCGCGGGGCCGGTGGCGTGGCGGAACTCCTCGGGGACCGCCAGTGCCGGGACCTCCACGGCACAGCGCTCGCGGGCCTTCCAGCAGCGGGTGCGGAAACGGCAGCCCGAGGGGATGTCGGTCGGGGACGGGACGTCGCCCGTGAGAATGATCCGTTCGCGGTGTTCGCGGGCCTCGGGGTCGGGGACGGGAACGGCGGAGAGCAGCGCCTGGGTGTAGGGGTGCGTGGGGTGGTCGTAGATCTCGGCGTCCCGGCCGATCTCCACGATCCGGCCCAGGTACATGACCGCGACCCGGTCCGAGATGTGCCGGACGATCGAGAGGTCGTGGGCAATGAAGACGTAGGAGAGCTCGAACTCCGACTGCAGGCGGTCGAGCAGGTTGATCACCTGGGCCTGGACCGAGACGTCCAGGGCGGAGACCGGTTCGTCCGCGACGATCACCTCGGGGTGCAGGGCCAGGCCCCGCGCGATGCCGATGCGCTGGCGCTGGCCGCCGGAGAACTGGTGCGGGTAGCGGTTGATGTACTCGGGGTTGAGGCCGACCACGTCCAGGAGTTCCCGCACCCTGCGGCGGCGGTCGCCCTTGGGGGCCACCTCGGGGTGGATGTCGTACGGCTCCCCGATGATGTCGCCGACCGTCATACGGGGGTTGAGGGAGGTGTACGGGTCCTGGAAGACCATCTGGATGTTGCGGCGGACGGCCTTCAGGGCCCGGCCGGACAGCTTGGTGATGTCCTCGCCCTTGAACCTGATCGAACCCGCCGTCGGGCGCTCCAGGTTGCACAGCATCTTCGCCACCGTCGACTTGCCGCAGCCGGACTCCCCGACGATGCCCAGGGTCTCTCCCCTGCCGAGCGTGAAGTCGACGCCGTCGACCGCCTTCACCGCGCCGACCTGCTTCTTGAACAGGATCCCCCGGGTCAGCGGGTAGTACTTGACGAGGCCGCTGACCTCCAGGATCGGCTCAGTGGGCGGGGCCATTCAGGCACTCCCTCCAGAAGTGGCAGGCGCTGCCGCGTACGTCGGACACCTCGTACAGCGGGGGCACGTCCGTGCGGCAGACGTCCCGGGCCATCGGGCAACGGGGGTGGAAGGCGCAGCCGGGCGGGATGTTCATCAGGTTCGGCGGCAGGCCCTTGATGGCGTACAGCTCCTGCCCCTTCTGGTCCAGGCGCGGGATGGAGTCCAGCAGGCCGCGGGTGTAGGGGTGGGCGGGCGCCTTGTAGATGTCGTGGACGGGGGCCGACTCGACGATCTTCCCCGCGTACATCACCGCGATCCGGTCGGCCACGTCCGCGACGACGCCGAGGTCGTGCGTGATGAGGATCAGTCCCATGCCGTCCTCGCGCCGCAACTCCGCGAGCAGGTCCATGACCTGGGCCTGGACGGTGACGTCCAGGGCGGTGGTGGGCTCGTCGGCGATGATGAGCGCCGGCTCCAGCGCCATCGCCATGGCGATCATGATGCGCTGGCGCATGCCGCCGGAGAACTGGTGCGGGTAGTCCCGGACCCGCTGGGCCGCGGCCGGGATGCGCACCCGGTCCATCAGCTCGACCGCCTTGGCCCGCGCGTCCTTCTTCGACATCCCGCGGTGCACGACGAACATCTCGCCGAGCTGGTCGCCCACGGACAGCACCGGATTGAGCGAGGACAGCGCGTCCTGGAAGATCATCGCCATCCGGGCGCCCCGGACCCGCCGCCGCTCCTCCTCCTTGAGCGTCAGCAGGTCCCTGCCCTGGAAGAGGATCTCGCCGCCGGTGATCCCTCCCGGCGGCATGTCCAGGATCCCCATCACGGCCTGCGCGGTCACCGACTTCCCGGAGCCCGACTCACCGAGCACCGCCAGGGTCTCCCCCGCGTCGACGGCGTACGACACCCCGTTGACGGCGTGGGCGATCCCGTCCCGGGTCCGGAACTCCACGTGCAGGTCCCGCACTTCCAGCAGCATGACGCCGTCACCTCAGCTTCGGGTCCAGGGCGTCGCGTACCGCGTCGCCGAGCATGATGAAGGCCAGGACCGTGAGCGCGAGGGCTCCCGAGGGCCACAGCAGGGCGTGCGGGGCGTTGCGGACGTAGGGGGAGGCGGCGGAGATGTCGATGCCCCAGGAGACGCTCGGCGGCTTCAGGCCGACGCCGAGGTAGGACAGGGTCGCCTCCAGCGCGATGTAGGTGCCGAGCGCGATGGTGGCGACGACGATCACGGGCGCCACGGCGTTGGGCGCGATGTGGCGCAGCAGCATGCGGGAGTTGGAGGCGCCGAGGGCGCGGGCGGCCTGGACGTAGTCGTTCTGCCGGGCGGTGATGACCGAGCCGCGTGCGATGCGGGAGATCTGCGGCCAGCCGAGCAGCACCATGAACCCGATGACGGGCCAGACGGTGTTGCTGGTCACCACGGAGAGCAGGACGAGACCGCCGAGGACCACTGGGATGGCGAAGAAGATGTCGGTCGTCCGGGACAGGAACGAGTCCCACACCCCGCCGAAGAAGCCCGCCAGCCCACCGAGCACCGACCCCAGGATCGCGACCCCGAGGGTGGCGCACACGCCCACCGTGACGGACGTACGGGCGCCGTACACGGTCCGTGTGTAGACGTTGCAGCCCTGGCCGTCGTACCCGAAGGGGGCACCGGGCCCGGGGCCGTCCTGGGCCTTGGCCAGGTCGCACTTGAGGGGACTGCCGGGGGCGATCGCCGAGGGCCACAGGGAGATGAAGACCAGGAAGACGATGACCAGGGCGGAGATGATGAAGACCGGGTTGCGTCGCAGGTCCCGCCAGGCGTCGGACCACAGCGACCGTGGCTTGCCCTGCGGGCCGGTGCCCTCGGGACCGCCCGGCGCCCGCTCCAGCGTCGTCGCCTCGCTCGCGGCGAGGTCCATCGCCCCGCCCATCCCGGTGCCGGCGATCGCGCCCTCGGACTCGTACGACTGTTCAGGCATAGCGGATCCTCGGGTCGAGCACGGCGTACAGCAGGTCCACGAGCAGGTTGGCGACCAGGAAGACCAGGACGAGCACGGTCACGAAGCCGACGACCGTCTGGGTGTTCTGCCGCAGGATGCCCTGGTAGAGCTGGTAGCCGACGCCGTGGATGTTGAAGATCCGCTCCGTGACGATCGCCCCGCCCATCAGCGCGCCGACGTCGGCGCCGATGAAGGTGACCACGGGGATGAGGGAGTTGCGCAGCAGGTGCCGGGTGATGACCCGGTGCCGGGGCAGGCCCTTGGCGACGGCCGTGCGGACGTAGTCGGACCGCTTGTTCTCCGCGATGGAGGTCCTGGTGAGCCGGGTGACATAGGCGAGCGAGACGGAGGCGAGGACCAGGCCGGGCACGATCAGTTCGTCGAAGGGGGCCTGAGGGGAGACGGACGGTTTGATCCAGCCCCACTGGACGCCGAGCAGCAGCTGGAGCAGCAGGCCGGTGACGAAGGTGGGCACGGAGATGACGACGAGCGTGAGGACGAGGACCGAGGTGTCGACGGGCCGGCCGCGCCGCAGACCGGTCAGCACGCCGAGGGTGATGCCGATGACGATCTCGAAGAGGATGGCGACGATCGTGAGCCGGATGGTGACCGGGAACGCCGACGCCATCAGCTCGGTGACCGGCTGGCCGTTGAACGCCGTACCGAAGTCGCCGGTGAAGACGTTCCCCATGTAGGTGAGGTACTGCTGCCAGACCGGCTTGTCCAAGCCGAACTCCTTCTTCAGCTGAGCGGCGGTGGCCGGGTCGCAGGCCCGCTCGCCGCACAGCCCCGCGATGGGGTCGCCCATCACGTTCACCATCACGAAGATCAGCAGAGTGGCCCCGATGAACACCGGGATCATCTGGACCAGTCGCCTGACCACATAGCGCCCCATGGCGGGTCAGCCGACCTTGATCTCGTTGTAGACCGGCACGCTGAAGGGGTTGAGCGCCACGTGGGACAGCCGGGCGGAATAGCCGGCGCTGCCGTTCTGGTACCAGAGCGGGATGGCGGCCATGTTGTCCCTCACCACGCCCTCGGCCTGCTGGAAGAGCGCGATCGCCTTGGCGGTGTCGGTCTCGGCGTTGGCCTGGTCGATGAGCCTGTCGAACTGCTTGTTGGACCATTTGCCGTCGTTGGAGGAGGCGTTCGTGTAGTACAGCGGCTGCAGGAAGTTCTGGATCAGGGGGTAGTCCATCTGCCAGCCGGCCCGGAAGGGACCGGACATCCGGTGCTGGGTGATCTGGTTGCGGAAGTCGGCGAAAGTGCCGACCGGGTTGCCGACGCAGGCCTTGTCGTTGCCCAGCGCGTTGTTGATGGAGTTGCACACGGCATCCACCCACTGCTTGTGCGAGCCCGTGTCCGCGTTGTAGGTGATCTTCAGTGCGCCGCCCGGGATTCCGCCGCCCTCCTTGACGAGCTTCTTCGCCTGGACGGGGTCGTACTCGCAGGCGTGGCCGCACAGACCGGCCTGGAAGCCGCCTTCCTTGCCGAGGACCGGCGAGGTCCAGTCGGTGGCCGGGGTGCGGGTGCCGCGGAACAGGGTCTGGGTGATCTGCCCGCGGTTGATCGCCATCGACAGACCCGTGCGGACCTTCCGGGCTCCGTCGGTGTTCCAGGCCGGGTCGTAGTACGGGAAGGCGAGCGTCTGCAGGATGCCGGCGGGGGTGTTGATGTAGCGGCCGTTCAGGTCCGTCTCGACGTTCTTGAGCTGGGTGGCGGGCACGTCGTCGACCAGGTCGAGGTTGCCGGCCAGCACGTCGGTGTACGCGGTGTTGTTGTCGGTGTAGACCAGCAGGGTGACACCGTCGTTGCGGGCGGGGTCGGGGCCGGGGTAGGCGTCCCACTTCCTCAGGGCCATCGCGGAGCCCTTGGTGTAAGAATCGATCAGGTACGGCCCGTCGCCGACCGGTCTGCTGACCCAGGCCGCGTGGTCGGTGAAGAACGCCTTCGGCAGGGGGGCGAAGGCCACGTAGCCGAGGGTGTCGGGGAAGCTGGAGAACTTCTGGTTGAGCCTGACGGTGAAGGTCCTGGGGCCCGTGACCTTCAGCCCCGAGAGCGTGTCGGCGGTCTGGGGTCCGCTGTCGGGGTGGACCTTGTCGTAGCCCTCGATGTAGCCGAAGAAGTACGCGTTCTTCTGGTTGTTCCTCAGGCCGGCGCCGTAGTTCCAGGCGTCGACGAAGGACTTCGCGGTGACCGGCTCCCCGTTGCTGAACTTCCAGCCGTCCTTGACGGTGATGGTGAAGTTCCGCGAGTCGGGGGTGTCGATCCGCTCGGCGAGCATGTTCTCCGCCTTGGCCGTCCGGGGGTCGTACCGCTTCAGCCCGCGGAAGATCATGTCGAGCACCTTGCCGCCCTGCACCTCGTTGGTGTTGGACGGCTCCAGCGGGTTCTGCGGATCGCCCCAGGAGGAGGTCAGCACCCCGGCACCACCCGCACCGCCGGTGCCGCTTCCGCAGGCCGTGGCGGCGAGCCCCACCGCCAGCGCACCGGCGGCCCATCGGGCGTGCGTGAATCCACGCATGCGTGCCTCCTCCGCGATCACTCACAGTACCGGTCAATATCGGCACATAAGGCACATACCGCATGCGCGCCGCTCGATTGAGGGGCCGTTGGGGTGACGGGGGGATGCACGGTGGATGGAGCGGCCGTGCGGGGCGAGGACGAAGAAAGGCCCGCACCTCGTCCAGGCGCGGGACCCCCGCCTCGCCGCTCGGCACACGAGACGTGTCAGCCGCGGCTCGTGACGACGCACGGCGGACAGAGCTTCTGAAGATACGTTTTTGCGTAAGCGTTGCCGCGTACGGATCCCGCAGCGGTCAGAGACCGGCGCTGATCCATCCGCGCTGGACCGCCTTCGCCCCGGCCTGGAACCGGCTGCGGGCCTCCAGCTTCTCCATCAGTTCGGCCGCCATACGGCGGGCGGTCCGGGGTGAGACACCGAGGCGGCGGGCGATGACCTCGTCGGTGTACCCGTCGTACAGGAGCCTGAGGTACTCCGTCTCCACCCGGCTCGGCCGGTGCGGCACCTCGGGGTCACGGGTACCGCCGAGCGGCGTGGCCCGCTGCCAGAAGCTGTCGAACAGTTCGCACATGGCCGCGAGAACGCCCTTGCCGCGCAGCAGCAGCACCCCGTCGCCGGTCGACTCGTCGTCCATCGGGACGACCGCGGTGTGCCGGTCGACGATCAGCATCCGGACCGGCAGGGTCGGCACCGTGCGGACCTGGCCGCCCCGGCCGGTCAACCAGGTGGCGTAGGCGACGGACGGCTGATGGTTGCGCACGCTGTCCAGATACAGGGTGCGCATTCGCACCCCACGGTCGAGGAGTTCTTGGTCCTGCGGTCTCGCCGCCTCCATGTTCTCGGCCGTCTGAGCCCCCGGCGCGAATGCCATCACTTCGGTGGTCACCTCCCGGCAGAGGAGGCCGATGCGATCCCGGATCTCGTCTATTCCGACCGCCTGCTCGATTTCACCGACCGGTCCGCCGGGCGTCTCCGTGAATTCCGCGGCCAGCTTCTCCACCGCGATCCGGACATCCTCCGTCCGCTTACGTTCCTCCGCGAGCCGGGCCTCCTGCCGGGCCAGCAGCCATTTCAGCGCGGTCTGCGGGCCGACCGCCCGCACCCGGGCGGGCAACTCGGCGGAAATCCGGACCAGCGACAACTCGCTCAATATGTCCAGCTGACTGCGGAGTTCATTCTCCGAAAGGCCCGTTATCGCCAGGATCTCGTGGAAATCCCTGTCCGGATGACTCAGTACTGCGCGGTAGATACTGGCGGTCTCATCCTTTATTCCGAGCACGTCAAACACCCATATCCCCCTTCGCGAACCGGTTTGGCCTGACCGGCGCGCAGGCATCCTACCTGCCGAGGTTGTCCATCAGAAGGGCGTCATTGACGCACGGCCTTCAGTAGATCTTCAGAACTTCATGAATCAACGTACGGAGAGTCACCAAGGAGCCGTAGGGAAATCTTCCGAATGGTGCAAGAAGCAGTCAACTGTCCGATGTCAGTATCGATGCACACGGCGGCCCCTCATCCGGATCCGGGGCCGGAGAGGGGAACGGGATGCGCTGGGACGGGGTACACATAGCGGCGACCGGGGTCTGGCTGCCCGGCAGGCTGTCGGCCGAGGAGGCGGTGGCGGCGGGGGCGTACGACGCCGACGAGCACGCCGCCAACAGGATCGTGTCGGTGACCGCGGCCGAGACCGGGGCCGACGACGGCCCGGCGGCTCCGGAGATGGCGGCACGTGCGGCGCGTACGACGCTGCGGCGGGCGGGCACGGCCGCGGAGCGGGTGTCCGCGGTGTTCCACAGCCATGTCTGGTTCCAGGGCGCCGACATGTGGGCGCCGGCCTCCTATGTGGCGGACCGCGCGGCCGGTTCGGGTGTGCCGGCCTTCGGCCTCCAGCAGTCGTGCAACGCCGGGGTCTCCTCGCTGGAACTCGGTGCCCGTCACCTGGACGCGGACGGCGCCGTGCTGCTCACCACCGCGGACCGGTTCTCCGGCCCGTCGTTCGACCGCTGGCGCTGCGAGCGGGGGCTGGTGTACGGGGACGCGGGCACCGCGCTGGTGCTGTCGGCCGCCGGCGGGTTCGCCCGGCTGCTGTCCACCTCGACCGCGGTGGACAACTCCCTGGAGGCGATCTCCCGTCCCGCGCTCCCGGCCACGGATCCGGCTCGGACCGACCGTCCGCTGGACCTCAGTGCCCTCGCGGACGAGTACGTCAGGGCGAACGGCGATCCGCGCAGACTGACGCTCCGGACGGCCCAGGTCGCCGACGCCTCGGTGCGCCAGGCGCTGGCGGACGCGGACACCCGCATGGAGGACGTCGCACGGGTGGTGCTCAACGCCACCGGCCGGTCCCGGATGCGCTGGCAGCTGGAGCTCCAGCTCGGCCTGAACGAGAAGATCTCCAACTGGGAGTTCTGCAGCGAGGTCGGGCACCTCGGAGCGGGCGACCACTTCGCGGGGCTCAACGACCTGGTGGAGTCCGGCCAGGTGTTCCCCGGCGACCGGGTCCTGCTGGTCGGCGGTGGCACGGGGTACAGCTGCACTTCGGCGGTCGTCGAGATCACGGAGATCCCGAGCTGGTCCGACTGAGCGGGGCCCGCCTGCCCGGCCCGCGCGGCTACGCGGCCGGCCCCTGCGGCACGGGGCCGTGGGGCTCCCGAACAAGTGTCAGTCTGCGGCCGGAGCCGGTGGCGGGTGCGGGTGCGGGTGCGGGTGCGGGTGCGGGTGCGGGTGCGGCGAGGGTGGTGACGGCCGGCGGGCGGCGATCCCCTGTTCCGGGCAGCGGGACGAGCGCCGCCGGCACCCCCGAGAGCACGGCCTGCTGCACGGCGCGCAGCTCCGCCCCGGGGGTCAGGCCCAGCTGGTCTCCGAGCAGCCGGCTCGCCCGCTGGTAGGCGGCCAGTGCGTCGGCCTGCCGGTCCGCCCGGTACAGCGCCTGCATCAACAGGGCCCACAGGCGCTCCCGGTAGGGATGTTCGGCGGTGAGCGCCACGAGCGAAGGGACGGCCTCGGCGTAGGTGCCGGCCAGCAGGGCGAGTTCGGCGTGGTCCTCGACCGCGCCGAGGCGCAGTTCGGTCAGCCGGGCCCGTTCGATCTCCAGCAGCGGACCGCCGACGCCGGTGAGCGGCGGCCCCTGCCACTCGGCGAGGGCCCGGGCGGCCGCCAGTTCGGCGGCCACGGGCTCGCCGGCCGCCCGCAGTGTGCGGGCCTCGGCCCGCGCGGTCTGGAACCGGCCGAGGTCGTGCTCCGCGGCGGTCACCGCAAGCCGGTATGAGGAGCCGATGCGCTCGATGATCCCGCCCGCCGCCCGCGGCGCCCGCTGCGGTTCCAGCAGCCGGCGCAGCTTGGAGACGTAGACCTGCACCAGATTGCCGCCCGAGGCGGCACCGTCGCCGGACCAGACGGCCTGGAGCAGTTCGTCCCGGCCGACCGGGGTGCCGGCGCGCAGCACCAGCATGGCGAGCAGGGACCGCTGCCGGGGGCCGCCGAGCGGCAGCTCCACACCGTCGCGGCGGCACCGGACCTCGCCCAGGACCGTCAGGTCCAGACGAAGCCCGGGCACGGGGTACGGGCCTTGCGAGGTGGCCTTGGTCATGGGTTTCTCCCGCGAGGAACGTGAACGCTGAACGATCCCCATTCTGGCCGTGCGACCGACGGACGCCCCGGACACACCGCCGGCAGAAAGCGTCAACGGCCGCAATAGGTCAGCGCCTCGCCCCGTGGCCTTTTCCGGCCAGCGCAGAAAACGTCCAGGGACAATTCGTGGTGACGGTGAGGCGGGCTGCCGCATGCTCACCGGCATGTTTCTCGTCCATGCGCGCCTGAAGTCCTCCGGCACGCGTTTTCCCGCTGATTTCGCCGCTCTCGTCGCACGCTGCGCGGAGCCCGACGAGGGGCTCCGGCACAGCGTGTTCCACCCCGACGCGCCCACCGGACCGGTGCTCGGCCTGTTCCTGTCAGCACCCTCCCTGCGCCTCGCGGAGACCGCGGCCCGAGCCGTCGTGGAGCGGGCCCTGAACCACCACGACTCCCTGTCAGGGGTTTGCCTCGTCGGCTGCGAAGCCGCCCTGCCCACGCCCTACTTCGAGTGGCTGCTGAGCCTGCCCGACGACGGTGGACGGCTTATGCCACCGGCGGATTAGGCCAGTCGGGAACCGGTGACAAGCCCCGTCACCTCAGGAAAAGTACTGGTCATCGCCCCCCGGGACGCCCCGGCAGAGGCCCTCTCCCCACCACTGCGGACCTTGGTCCGCCCTGCCCTGAAAGAGGAGTCACCATGTCCGTCACCTCCCTGACCGCCGCCGCCAAGACCGCCGTCGCCGCCCTGCTGTTCGTCGTCGCGCTGCTCGTGGCGGCCCCCCTGACGGCGCACGGCGAGCAGCACGCGTCCGGCACCACCGTCGCCGCGGACGCGGCCCCCACCGTCACCACGAAGGACACCACCGGCTGGCAGTGACCGGCAGGGCCCCGCATGCGGCCCGACTGCTTGGCCTCGCACCAGAATCCCTGCTCCTGAGAAATTCCACGAAGAGGCACATCAGATGACCATCGAGGCCGATCTTCCGCTTTTCAGCAGCACCCCTGAATCGTCGCCGAACAGGGTCCTGGAAATTTCTCGCAGTGATCCGCTGGACTGGATCTTCCAGTCCACGACCGCCCCCGTCGTAGAAATCCGCGGCGACCGCTGGACCGGAAAAAGCGAAATTCTCTCCCGGCTCTCGGCCGAGGCCGCCCTGCACGGCTGGAGCGTCGCCTCGGGCACCGCCTCCGCCCAACCGTTCCGCTCCATCTCCCTGGGGCTCTTCATGGACGCGCTGGACGAGCCCCTCGCCGGAACCGGACTCCCGGGCGACCCCTTCGGCCGCTACCAGGTGTTCCGTGCCGTGCGGAACCTGCTGGAGTCACTGAGCCCTGCCACCGGAATGCTCCTGGCGCTCGACGACGTGCACCGGGCCGACGAGGCGTCCGTGGACCTGCTGTCCTACCTGCTGCGCCACCCTCCGGCCGGCCGGGTGGTGCTGGCCCTGGCCCACCGTCCGCGCCAGACGGACCCCGGCCTGCGGAACCTGCTCGACCAGGCCGCCGCACGGCAGTCGGCCCATCGCCTCACGCCTGCCGTGCTCGACCCGCAGGAGGCGCTGGCCCTGCTGCCCGACGACCTCAGCCGGTCCCGGCAGGAGCGGATGCTCGACGTCTCGGAGCACAATCCCGGGCTGCTGAAGGCCCTCGGTTCCACCCGGAGTCTGCTCGGTGCGGACGGCCGCGCCCTGCCCTCCCTCCCCCTGCACGTGCTCACCGAGACGCTGCGCGACTTCGCGTCGCTGAGTCCGGCGAGCTGGCTGGTGGTCAGATCGGCGGCCGTTCTCGGCGAGCCCTTCGACCCCGCCGCACTGCGGGCCGTGGCCCAGGTGAGCGAGGAGGAACTCCGTTCGGCCGTTGACGAGTTGACCGGTGAGGACCTGCTGCGCGCGGAGGGCACCTCGTCGCTGCTCGGCTTCGGCAACCCGGTGCTCCGCGCTGCCGCGTACCAGTCGGCGGGCCCCGGCTGGCTGTTCGGCGCCCATGCCCGTGCGGCCCGTCTGCTGGCCGCGCGGGACGCCGACGCCGTCCGGCTGGCCGAGCATCTGCAGCACGGCGCGTCGCTCGGCGACCGCGACAGCGCACAGATCCTGCTGCGGGCCGCGGGCGTACGGCAGTGGAACGACCCGCAGCGGTCGGCCGTCTGGGCGCGTGCCGCACTCGCCCTGGGGCTGCCGGAGGAGGACGCGGCACGGGCGCGGTTGCAGCTCGGCAGCGCACTGACCCTGTGCGGCCGGCTGCGGGAGGCGGTCGACGTCCTGGGGCCGCTGGCCCGGGTGCGCGAGGCCGGGAGCGGTGCAGGGCTCGACGCCGCCCACTGGTACGGGCAGGCCCTGTGGCTGTCGGGTGCGCACGACGCCGCCGACCGCGTCCTGGCGACGGCCATGGAGGAGGCGGTACCCGACGGTCACGAGCAGCGGGCCGGGCTTCTCGCCACCCGCATCGCGCTCGCCCTGGACACCGCGCGCCCGGTGCCGGACGGTCTGGTGACCACGCTGCTGACCACGGCTGAGCACCTCGGACCTGTCGCCCGTGCCGGGATCTACGCGCTGAGCGCGGCGGCCGCCCTGAAGTCCGCGTCGGGGGAACACGCGGACTTCCACGCGGTCGCGGCGGCCCGGCTGCTGGACCGGGCGGCCGACGACGCCGTCGTGCCCCACATCGACGGGCTGTACTGGCTGGCCGGGACGGAGGCCGCACTGGGCCGGCACGACGCCGCGCACCGGCACTACGAGCGCGGCCTGCGGCTCGCGGAGTCCCGGCGGCTGCGGGTGCTCGCGCCCCGGTTCGCCAGCGCGCTGGCGGGGCTCGCACCGGCCCGGCGTGACCCGGCACCGGCCACGACGCCCACGACCCCGGCGGTGCCGCCCGAATCCGTGGCACCGCTCGACGAGGCCGACGGCGCCCGGGGCGGGACCGCCGGGGCGGCTGCCGCCGGCTGCGAGGGGCTGTCCCGGCTGAGCAAGCGGGAACTGGAGATCGCCGTCCTGGTCAGCGGTGGCCGGACCAACCAGCAGATCGCCCGGTCGCTGGAGGTCAGCCACAAGACGGTGGAGACCCACATGGGCCGCATCTTCAAGAAGCTCGCCGTCTCCTCCCGAGCGGAGGTCGCCGCGATGGTGGGCCGCTCGGACCGGGTCCCGGAACCGGGCCGGTGACATGGGGCGGCCCCGGGTCCGCGGGAAGACGGTGCGGGCGGGCGGCCCCGGTCGCCCGGGGCCGCCCGCCGTCTCACCCGCGTGCCTCGGCCGCGGCCGGCAGCTTCAGTCTCCCGTCGGCTCCCCTTCCGGCCACGAAGCGGGCGCGATCGGCACGGACCAGTGCCGGCCGCTTGGCCGGGGCCGGAACGGCCTCGGCCACGAACGCGGCGATCGCGGCCACCGTGGGGCTCTCGAAGAGCAGTCCGAACGGTGGAACCGTGCCGTACTCCTCCCGGACCCGCTCCAGGAGACGGGACATCACCAGCGAGTGGGCCCCGAGTTCGAACAGATCGTCGGTGCGCCCGATCCGTACGTTGGGCAGCAGCGCGGCGGCGAACTCGGTGATCCGCCGTTCGGCCGGCGTGCGCGCGGACCCGTGGCCGTCCTGCTCCTCCCGGCCCTGCTCCGGGTCGGGTTCGGGCAGGGCGCGCCGGTTCACCTTGCCGTTCGGTGTGAGGGGCAGGGCGTCCAGCACCGTGATGACGGATGGGACCGCGTACGACGGCAGCCAGGCCCGCAGGGCCGTGCGCAGCTCGCCGCGGTCCAGGTGCGGACCGGTCGGCTCGACGTACGCCGCCAGTCGCGCGTCCGAACCGGTTCCGTCGACGATCACCGCGGCCCGGCGGACCGTCGGCTGCCGCTCCAGGGTGCTCTCGATCTCGCCGAGTTCGATGCGGTGTCCGTGCACCTTGACCTGTGTGTCGGCCCGTCCTACGAAGGCGAGGCGGCCGTCCGCGCGCCGGCGCACCAGATCACCGGTGCGGTACAGCCGGGCGCCGGGCGAAGCGCCGAAGGGGTGCGGCACGAAACGCTCGGCCGTCAGTGCGGGCCTCCCCAGGTAGCCGTGGGCGAGACCGGCACCGCCGATGTACAGCTCACCCGTCACCCCCACCGGCAGGGGCCGCATCCCCGGATCGAGGACGTACAGCTCGGTGTTGGCCAGCGGGCGGCCCAGCGGTACGTCGGCGGTCTCCGAGCCGACCGGGGTGCTCACCGACCAGACGGTGGTCTCGGTCGGACCGTAGACGTTCCACAACTTCGTGCCCCGCGCGGGCAGTTCGCGGGTCAGCTCGGTCGGCATGCGCTCGCCCCCGCACAGCGCGGTGAGCCCGGGCGTGCCGGTCCAGCCTGCGTCCAGCAGCAGCTGCCAGGAGACCGGGGTGGCCTGGAGGTGGGTGATGCGCCCGCCGTCGAGGCAGGCCCGCAGCCGGGCCCCGGAGGCCGCCGTCTGCGGGTCCGCCAGATGGACGGTGGCGCCGCTGGCCAGGGGCAGGAAGTAGTCCAGGAGGCTGATGTCGAAGGTGGGCGTGGTCACCGACAGCCAGCCGTCGCCGGGTGCCGTCGGCAGGTCCCGGCCCATCGCCATGATCATGTTCGTCAGCGACCGGTGGGCGATCACGACGCCCTTGGGGTTGCCCGTGGAGCCGGACGTGTAGATGACGTACGCGGGGGACTCCGGGTGGAGATGCACCGCCGGCGGCCGGTCCGCCTCCGTCCCGTCCGGTCGCAGGACCAGGGCGTGGTCGGCGTCGCCGTCGGCGAGGACGGCAGCGGTCTCCGCGTCCCGCAGCACATAGGCGATCCGGTCGGCCGGAAGCCCTGGGTCCAGGGGCAGATAGGCCGCGCCGGACTTCATCACGCCCAGCAGGGCCGCGAGCAGCTGGGGCGTGCGGGGCAGCAGCACCGCCACCAGGTCTCCGGGGCCGATGCCGGCCCGGTGCAGCCGGTGGGCGATGCCGTTGGCCAGCCTGTCCAGGCGCCCGTAGTCGAGGGGTTCGGCTCCGCCGCCGGCGAGGAGGACGGCGGGTGCGCCGGGCGCGGCGGCGGCCCGCGCCTCGAACCGGGCGACGACGCTCACGTCCGCTTCGTGGGCGACCGCGGTGTCGTTCCACTCGCGTGCCACCAGCCGCTGTTCGGCCTCACCCATGACCGGCAGGTCACCGGCGGCGGTGCCCGGGTCTCGGGACACGGCGTCCAGCAGGGCCACCAGCCGCTCGGCGAGCAGCCCGGCGGTCCGCTCCTCGTACAGGTCGGTGTCGTAGCGCAGGGTGCCGGACAGGCCGCCGTCGACCCGCCCGAAGGTGAGCTGGACGTCGAACTGGCTGCCGCCGACGGGCAGGGAACGGGTGACGCAGTGGAGGCCGCCGACCGTGAAGGGGGTGCCTTCGTGGTTCACCGCCATGGACACCAGCGCCTCGGACCGCTCCCCCGGCGTCTGGTGCAGCGTCAGCAGCGAGCGGACCAGGGGCCTGCCGCTGTGGTCGCGGGTCGGGCTCAGCCGTTCCACCAGCGAGGAGAACGGCGTGTCCGCGCCGCCGAACGCCTCCTGCGCGGTGCTGTGGGCCTGCCGCAGCAGCGCGGTGAAGGGCGCCGCGAGGTCGATCGTGGCGGGCAGCGGGACGGTGTTGACCAGGCAGCCGATGGTGCCGGCGAGGTCGGCGTCGGCGCGGCCGTGCACCGGGGTGCCGACGACGACGTCGTCGCTGCCGGTGCAGCGGGCCAGCAGCAGGTGGCAGGCGGCCAGCAGCACGCTGTAGAGGGTCGTGCCCTCCTGCCGGGCCAGCTCCGTCAGGCGGCGCGTGGTGGCCGCGTCGATGCGCAGCGGCAGGCTCGCGCCGCGCATCCGGGGCACGGCGGGCCGGGCGTGGTCGGCCGGCGGTGCCGTCTCGGCCGTGACGCCGGCCAGGGCCTCGGCCCACCGGTCCAGGCGGGCGCGGCTCGCGGGCGAGTCCAGGCGACGGGTCTGCCGGTGGGTGAAGACCGGGTAGGGCAGTGCCTCGGCGGTGGCGGGTTCCCGGCCGGCCAGGACGGCCGGGTAGACCTCGTCGAGTTCCTCGAGGAGCAGGGCGAGGGACCACAGGTCCGCGACCAGGTGGTGCAGGGCCAGCACCAGCCGGTGGACGTCGTCGCCGCGGCTGAACAGCCGGACCCGCAGCAGGGGACCGCGGTGCAGGTCGAACGGTGCCTCGGCGGCCTGTGCCACCCGCTCGGCGAAGTCCGCCTCGTCCGCGCCGCTCAGGTCGGCGTGCGCGAACGACGGAGGCAGCTCGGCGTGCACCCGCTGGACGGGCTCGCCGGCCACGAGCGGGAAGGTGCTGCGCAGTGCCGCGTGCCGGGCGGTGACCCGTTCCAGAGCGGTCCGCAGCGCCTCCGGGTCGACGGGTCCGCGGATGTCGAAGGAGGCGGCGATCAGGTTCGCCGGGCTGCCCGGGGCGACCTGGTCGGTGAACCACAGGGCCGCCTGGTTGCGGGAGAGCGGGTGGTCGCCGGGTACGGATCCCGCGGTACGGTCCCGGGCCAGGTCCGCTTCCGAGTCCTCGTTCTCGGGGGCGGCGTCCAGTCGGTCGCAGACCAGCCGTGCCAGACCGGCGAGGTCGGTGTCGAGGGCCTCGTCGAGAGCGAGGTCGACGCCGATCCGGCCGCGCAGGGCGTGCCGCAGGCGTACGGCGCCCAGCGAGTCGAGGCCCAGCGTCGACAGCACCACGCCCGGCGCGAACTCCTCGCCGCGGGCCTTGAGTTGTTCGCTCAGCAGGTCGCGCAGCAGCGTGAACACCAGGCCGGGCCTGAGCTCCGGGGGCAGGGCGAGCAGGTCCTCGGCGGGCGCGGTCGTGTGCTGCGCGGGCGCGGAGCCGGTGGCGGCGGGTGTGTGCGGGAGGTGCCCTTCGGCGGCCAGGACGGTGAGTTCGCCGTCGAGGTAGGCGGCGGCGCAGGCATGGCGCTGGACCTTGCCGCTGGACGTGCGGGGCAGGGTGGCGGCCCGGATGAGCACCACGGCGAGGGGGCGTACGCCGTGTTCCTCGGCGACGGCGGTGCGGACCTGCCGGGCCAGCGCGGTGAGGTCGCCGTCCTGGTGGTCGCGAGCGATCTCGTGCACGACGACCACGTGCTCGGTGCCGTCGTGGTCGACCTGAACGGCGGCTCCGCAGTTCGGCCGGAGCGCGGGGTGCACGGACTCGACGGTCCGCTCGATGTCCTGCGGGTAGTGGTTGCGGCCGCGTACGACGATGAGGTCCTTGAGCCGTCCGGTGACGAAGAGGTCGCCGTCGCGGAGCGCTCCGAGGTCACCGGTGCGCAGGAAGGCGGCGCCGTCCGGTCCGTCGTCGGCGAGCCGGGCGCGAAAGGTGTCCTCGCTGAGACCAGGCCGGTTCCAGTAGCCGCGGGCCACGCTCGGCCCGGACACCCAGACCTCGCCGACGGAGCCGTCGGGCACCCGCAGCCGGGTCTGCGGATCGACGATCTCCAGGCGCTGCTCGGGGTCCGGCCGGCCGCTGCCGACCAGCTCGAACGCGGAGCTGGGCCGGCCGTCGGAGCCGATCGGGGCCAGGTCGGGGGTGAGCCGGGCCGGTGCGCTGCCGTGCGGTTTGCAGGTGACGATCAGGGTCGCCTCGGCCAGGCCGTAGCAGGGCGTGAACGCCTCGGCGCGGAAGCCGGCCGGGGCGAAGGCCGCGCTGAACCGCTCAAGCGTCTCGGCCCGGATCGGCTCGGCCCCGTTGAACGCGACCTCCCACCTGCTCAGGTCCAGCCCGTCCAGGGCTTCGGGCGTGACCAGGTCGGCGCACAGGTCGTAGGCGAAGTTGGGGCCGCCGCTCACGGTGGCGCCGGTGCGGCTGATCTCCCGGAGCCAGCGCAGCGGGTCCTGGCTGAAGGAGGCGGGCGACATCAGGGCGCAGGAGCCGCCGTAGTACAGCGGCTGCAGCATGCCGCCGATGAGGCCCATGTCGTGGAAGAGCGGCAGCCAAGACATGCCGACGGTGTGCTCGGTGGTGCGGAACGCGCGCTGGATGAGGGCGGAGTTGTGCAGCAGGTTGCCGTGGCTGAGCAGCACGCCGCGCGGGGTGGAGGTGGAGCCGGAGGTGTACTGGAGGAAGGCGGTGGTGTCCGCGGTGACGGCCGGCGGCAGCCACCGGCCGGCCTCGTCCTCGGGCACGGCGTCGGTGGCCTCCAGGCGCAGGGTGTCCATGAGCAGCCCGTCGTGGTCGCCGGGCAGCAGCCGTTCACGGATCCGGGACGTGGTCAGCGCCAGGTCCGCCCCGCAGTCGGCGACGATGCCGGCCAGCCGCTCCACCGACCGGGGCCGGCGGGTGGGCGGGTACACGGGTACCGCGACGGCTCCCGCGTACAGGCAGGCCACGAACGACACGACGTAGTCGAGGCCGGGCGGTTGCAGCAGCACGACGGGCCGGCCCACCGCCCGGTGCCGCTGCAGCCGGGCCGCGACGGCCCGCGCCAGCCGGTCGAGCCGGCCGTAGGTGAGGACCTCGGGGGCGTCGCCCTCGGCGGCGGAGAAGGTGAAGGCCGTCCTCGCCGGGTCGGCCGACGCCCTTGCGGTGATCAGTGAGATCCAGTCCTGGTGCTCTGTTGGCGGGTTCACGCGTCTGCGTTCCTCGTGGCTCGGGCCGCTGGCGGCTGATGGGCGGATGGCGTGCGGGTCAGCCCTCGGCGCCGACGGCCAGGGCCTGGCGCAGGCTGAGCGGCCTCATGTCGGTCCAGACCCGGTCGATGTGCGCGAGGCAGTCCTCCTTCGGGCCCTGGGTGCCCTCGGCGGTCCAGCCGAGCGGCAGCCCGCGGCCGGCGGGCCAGACCGAGTACTGCTCCTCGTGGTTGACGACGACCTGGTAGGTGGTCTCCTGGCTGCTCATGACGGTGCTCCGATCGGTACGACGGGTTCGGTGAGCGGGGTGCGGGGCGGGGCGGGGACTGCGGTGGCAGGGACGGGGGTGACGGGGACGGGGGCGGCGGGACGGGCGCAGGAGGCGACGAACCGGGCGAAGAGGGCGTGGTCCCCGGACACTTCGGGGTGCCACTGCACGCCTACGACGAAGGGGCGGGAGGGGTCCTCGGCGGCCTCGGCCAGGCCGTCGTCGGCGCGGGCGGTGACCCGCAGCAGGCCGGCGTCCGCGATGCCCTGGTGGTGGTGGGAGTTGACCCGGGCGTGCCCTCCGTAGACGGAACGCAGGACGCTGTCCGGGGCGAACTCGACCTCGTGTTCGCCGAAGACACCCTCGCGCGGGCAGTGGCCGGTGTGGCCGAGCAGGTCGGGGAGGTGCTGGTGCAGGGAGCCGCCGTAGACCACGGCCAGCAGCTGGAGCCCGCGGCAGACGCCCAGGACGGGCAGGTTCCGGTCGAGTGCGGACCGCAGCAGCAGCAGTTCGGCGGTGTCGCGCAGGCGCTGTTCGGCGTCGGTGTCCGGGTGGCGCTGCTGCCCGAAGTGGTGCGGGGCTATGTCCACCCCGCCGGGCAGCAGCAGCCCGTCGAGCCGGTCGAGCACGTCGGCGTCCCGGTCGTCGGGGGGCAGTACCACGGCACGGCCGCCGGCCGCGGTGACGCCATGGACGTACGACTCGTGGATGACGGCGGCACGGGTGTCCCAGATGTTCCAGCGGGCCTGTTCGAGATAGCTCGCGATGCCGATGACCGGTCGGCTCACGGGGTGACCTCCTGCGGCTGCGCGGCGGCGACGGGCGTGGTGCGCAGGGCGTCGGCGCACAGGGCGAGGGCCTGCTCGAAGAGGGCGGAGGTGCTGTCCACCGGCGCTCCGAAGCGGGTGCGCAGCCGGAGCGCGGCCGTCCGGTCGGCGAGGTCGGCCGAGGGGGCCGCGGCGTGCACGGCCTGCGCGAAGATGTCGGCCAGTTCGACCAGGTCCTCTCCGGCGAGGCCGTGGTAGGTGGGCTCGTTGAGCCCGATGCGCACGCCCTGTCCGGTGAAACCGGGCAGCCCGGCCATGAAGTTGACGCGCACGCCCGCCGCGTACAGCCGGTCGCTCGCCGTCTTCGGCGCGACGCCGTCCCGCTCGGTGTCCAGCCAAAGTTGGTGGCCGGCGGAGTAACCGCGGTCGGCCGCGCAGACCGTGATGCCGCGCTCGGTCAGCAGCCGGCCGAAGGTCCGCGTGTTGTCGACGACGGCCCGGGCGTAGGCGGGCCCGCCGTGGTCGCGGAACTCCAGCAGCGCGATGCCGAGGCCGATGGTGGAGGCGAAGTGGTGGCTGCTGATCAGGAAGTCCTGCGCGTCGCGGACGAGGCGGTCGATCTCGGCGTCCCGGGTGAGGACCACGGCCTTCTGCGGTCCGGGGAACGTCTTGTGGGTGGAGCCGCCGAGGCTGTCGGCGCCATGGTCCAGCGGGTTGGGGAACACTCCGCCCAGCACCAGGCCGAACCAGTGGCTGGCGTCGACGTGCACCCTGGTCTCCGGGGAGACGGCGCGGACCACGGCGACCAGCTCGGCCACGTCGATGGGGAACAGGCAGTGCGACTGGTCCACGTACAGCAGCGCGGGCCGGGTCCGGGCCAGCAGCTTCGCCGCGTGGTCGAGGTCGAGGGAGTGCGGGTCCGGGCCCCGCAGGAACTCGACGTTCAGACCGAGCCGGCGCGCCACGCTGGGCGTGGCGAAGTGGCCGCCGTTGCCGGGGGCGATGGTGACGACGGTCGACTCGGGGTCGCCGCCGAGGGCCGCGAGCACCAGGGTCATGGCGCTCAGGCCGCTGAGCGGTCGTACGGAGACGAACTCGGCCCGGCCGAGTTCCCGCAGCAGCGGCACCGTGAGGTTCGACTCCAGGTCGCGCAGGCGCTGGGCGCCGCGGAAGTGCCAGCGGTCCGGGTGGTCCGACTCGTTGAAGAAGTAGCGGTGGTACGGGTCGAGCAGCAGGGGCAGCTTCGACAGTCCGGACAGGGCGTTCTCGGACGGCACCATGCTGAGGGTCTGCCGGGCTTCCGTCTCGTTGTCGGCGAGGAGCCTGACGACGTCTTCCAGTGTCACGTCGGTGTTCACCTCGGGTGACTCCTTAACTCTTACGGCTCGGGGGGCGCTGGGGGTTTTCACTCGGACGCGGCGGCGGCCCGGGACCGGCCGCGCATCCGGGCGCCGGCCACCATCACCTGGCCGAGGGCGATGCCCCCGTCGTTGGTGGGCACGAGTCGGTGCGGGTACGCGTCGAACCCGGCCTCGCGCAGCTCGACGAGGCAGTTGATCAGCAGGAACTCGTTGAGGAAGACGCCGCCGGACAGCACGACCTGGGTGCTGCCGTCGCGCCCGCGCCGGTCGGCGCACATGTCCACGACCATCCGGACCACCGCCGTGTGGAAGCGTCTGCTGATCGTCTCCGTCGCGGTGCCGGCGGCCAGGTCGGCGGCGAGGTCGCGGATCAGCGGGAGCGGGTCGATCACACGGGGGCCGGTGCCGTCGGCGGGTTCGGTGACGCCGAACCGGTAGGGGTGGTCGGCGGGGGTGAGGTCCCGGCCGAGCAGGCCCTCCAGTTCGATCGGCCCCTGTGCCTCGTACTCGGCGTGGGAGCACACCCCGAGCAGGGCCGCGACGCCGTCGAAGAGGCGGCCCATGCTGGAGACGCGCGGAGCGTTGATGCCGCGCCGGACCATGGTGGCGTAGACGTGGCTCTCCTGCTCGGTCAGTTCCCCGAGGGCCGGGAAGGCGGCGAGGGCCGCCCCGGGGTCGTCCAGGGCCTCCAGGGCGAGGGCGAAGGCGGTGCGCACCGGCTGGTGGACGGCCATGTCGCCGCCGAGCAGCGGGATCGGCCGCAGGTGGGCCACGCGGTCCACGCCGGCGAAGTCGCCGAGCAGGAACTCGCCGCCCCAGATGGTGCCGTCGAGGCCGTAGCCGGCGCCGTCGAAGACGACGCCCAGGGTGGTGCCGGTGAGCCGGTTCTCGGCCATGCACGAGGCCATGTGGGCGTGGTGGTGCTGCACCTCCACGACGTCCTCGGGCCGTTCGTCACCGGCCAGCACATGGGAGCGGAAGGAGGGGTGCATGTCCACGGCGAGGTACCGGGGGCGCAGCCCGTACAGCTCGGAGAGGTGGGCCGCGGTCTGCTTGTGCGAACGGAAGGTCTCGTCGTTCTTCAGGTCCCCGATGTGCTGGCTGACGTACACCTTGCGGTCCGTGCCCAGAGCCAGCGTGGTCTTCAGTTCGGCGCCGTACGCGAGGACGGGTTCGGGCAGGGCGTCGACCTCGACGGGGTAGGGGGCGTAGCCGCGGGAGCGGCGCAGGAAGGTGACGAGCGGGGTGTCGAGGACGGGGTGGTCCGAGCAGCGGACCACGGAGTCGTCCACCCGGACGTGGATGTCGCGGTCGTGGTGCAGCACCAGGTCGGCGACCTCGAACAGCTGGCCCAGCGCGTCCTCGTTGCGGTAGGCGATCGGATAGCCGGACACGTTTCCGCTGGTCATCACGAGCACGTCGAGCCCCGGCCGGTCGAGCAGCAGATGGTGCAGGGGCGCGGAGGGCAGCATGACGCCGAGGTTGGGGTTGCGCGGGGCGACCTCCTCGGGGAGCGCGCCGGGGATCTTGCGCAGCAGGACGATCGGCCGGGCCGGTGACTCGAGCAGCTCCGCCTCGGCGGCACCGCAGTCGGCGAGCCGGGCCGCGGCTCGAAGGTCGTCGACCATGACGGCGAACGGCTTGGAGTCCCGCTTCTTGCGGCGCCGCAGCCTGGCGACGGCCTCGGCGTCGCGGGCGTTGACGGCCAGATGGAAGCCGCCGACGCTCTTCACGGCGACGATCCGGCCGGCGGCCAGGGCCTCGGTGGCGGCGGTCAGGGCGTCGTCGGCCCGGGCCAGTTCGCCGTCGGGGCCCGCCAGGGTCAGCCGGGGGCCGCAGGCGGGGCAGGCGTTGGGCTGGGCGTGGTATCGGCGGTCGGCCGGGTCCTCGTACTCGCGCCGGCAGTCCGCGCACATCACGAAGGACGCCATGGTGGTCTGCTCCCGGTCGTACGGGAGCCCCTTGATGAGCGAGTAGCGCGGCCCGCAGTGGGTGCAGTTGGTGAAGGGATAGCGGTAGCGCCGGTCGGCGGGGTCGAAGACCTCGCGCAGGCAGTCGGCGCACACATGGGAGTCGGGCGGGACGATGGTGTTCGACCGGCCCGTGCGGGCGCTCTGCCGGATCTCGAAACCCGCGCCGGCCGCGGCCGGGACGGAGGTGCGGGACTCCACCCGCACCTCGTCGACCCGGGCCAGGAGCGGAGCGTCGTCGCGCAGGGCCACGACGAAGGCGTTCAACCGGGCGACGTCTCCGCACACTTCGGTCTGCACGCCGAGACTGTCGTTGAGCACCCAGCCGGACAGCCCCAGGGAGGTCGCCAGGGTGTGGACGAAGGGCCGGTAGCCCACGCCCTGCACCACTCCGCAGACCCGGATCAGCCATTGTTCGGCCGATGGGGACGTTCCGGGTGCGGCGGACGGGCCGGCGCCCTGCACAGTGATCTGCTGCACGATCCCGCTCCGATCCGATGTGTTCAGCAAAGACGCGGGAGTTCCGCGCCCTGCAGTTCCTCGATCTCGCTGACCCTGCCGTCGCGGCCGAGCAGTTCGACCGTCTTGCCGGGCCGGTCGGTGACCTCGCCGATGACCACGGCCTCGGCGCCGTACGGGTGCTCGCGCAGCGCCTTGAGCACGACGTCGACGGAGTCGGGCTCCACGAACAGCGCCAGACAGCCCTCGTTGGCGCAGTGGATGGGGTTGATGCCGAGCATGTCGGCCGCCATCCGGGTCTCGTGGGAGACCGGCAGCTCCGCCTCCTCGACGCGCAGGGTCCGGCCGAGTGCCGCCGAGTACTCGTGCAGGACGGCGGAGAGCCCACCACGGGTGACGTCGCGCATGGAGCGCACGGCGTCGGCGGGGACGGCCGCCTCGACGGAGTCGATCAGGCCGTTGAGCGGTGCGCAGTCACTGAGCACGTTCTTCTCGAAGCCCAGGCCCTCGCGCACCGACAGCAGGTGCACGGTGTGGTTGCCGATCGGCCCGCTGAGCACGATCCGGTCGCCGGGGCGGACGTCCGTCATGCGCTTCGGCGGCTTGTGGAACACCCCGATCCCGGTGGTGTTGAGGAAGATGCCGTCGGCCTCGCCGGGCGCGACCACCTTGGTGTCGCCCGCGACGATCTTCACGCCGGCCTCGGCCGCGGTGTCCCGCAGGGAGACCAGCGCCCGGTGCAGGTCCCGGATCGGCAGTCCGGTCTCCAGGATCATCGCGAGGGTGAGGTAGAGCGGCTTGGCACCCACCACGGCGAGGTCGTTGACCGTGCCGCAGACGGCTATCTTCCCGATGTCGCCGTTACCGAAGAACGGCGGGTCGACGACGAAGGAGTCGGTGGTCATCGCGATGCTGCCGGAAGGCGCCGGCAGCATCGCGCTGTCCTCCATCTCGCCGATGTAGACGTCGCCCAGCACCTCCACGACGAACTCGACCAGCTCCCGGCTGAGCCGGGCACCAGTGCCGTGGTCTAGGACGATCTGCTGGTCCAGCAAGGATTCCGTGGCCATCAGCAACGGGGCTCCTGTCAGTTCGGAGGTTCGGTTCGAAGGAGAGGCGCGAAGGGAGGCGCGAGGGGAAGGCGCGCAACGGCCGGGAGCGGCCGGGCGGTCACGGCGTGCGGAACACCTTCCGGGTCAGCTCGCCGGTCTCGTCGAGCTGCCGGATGATCTCGGCGGACGGGGCGACGGTGGCGCAGTAGCCGTCCAGCCAGTCCAGGGCGCGGACCTTGTCGTGGTCGCGGGCGGAGACGACGCAGTCGCTCGGGACCCACACGTTGTAGCCGCGGAAGAAGGCGTCGGCGGCCGTGGTCTGCACGCAGATCTGGCCCTGCATGCCGGTCACGATGACGGCCTCGACGCCCAGGTCCTGCAGACGCTCGTGCAGGTCGGTCTCGTAGAAGCCGCTGTCCTTGTTCTTCTCGACGAGGATGTCGGTCTCGGCGAGGAAGACGGGCAGGATCTCGGCGCCCTTGGTGCCCTTCTGCGCCGGCAGGCGGCCGCCGTCGTAGCGCTCGGCGACCGGGTCGTCGGGGCGGTTGATCAGCTGCAGGTGGATGACGTGGTGGCCGCGCTCACGCATGTCGTTGAGGAAGGCGGAGAAGCTCGGGGTGGCCTCCTCGACCGCGTCGATCCGCTCCTGGTTCTTGTTGACCAGGTCGTACTGCAGGTCGTTGGTCAGTACTGCGACCTTGCTCATGCGTCACTCCTTGGCACGTCGCGGCTGGCTGCGCCGCGGCTCGTCGTCGGACCTCGAAGATCCCGCCGGTGGGCTCCGCAGCGGCAGTCGGGAGAAACCCTGACCGGCGGCCCGGGGGATTCCCCGGACTCGTGGGCGGGAGCTGGGCGTTGGCACGATCGGGGCCCCTGTCCGGAATCCAGAAAGGGGGCACCCGGGATGTCCGAACCGATCACCGCGGAGCGGCCCGGCAGCACGCGTCCAGCGATCGCGACGGCCGTGCGCGAGCTGTCGGACCGAGGCGGCTACCTCCAGCCCGCGGCGGAGCAGTCCGCGCTGCTGCGCGCCACGCCCGAGGACTGGGCCCGCTTCGCCCGGCACTGGGACGACCTCCACCAGGACATGTACATGCGCGACGGAGGGTCGTACCGGTACCGGCGCTACGGCCACTTCACGCTGGACACGACCACCGGGGAACTGACCGCGCTGCCGCACGGCCCGTACCGGCAGGAGAGCGACGTCAACCCGCTGAACGGGGGCATCGAGCGGCACTTCGAGCCGTTGACGCAGGCCTTCCTCGACGATCCGCTGACCCGCGGGATCGTGCTGACGCTGGGGGAGATCTTCTCGGCCGTGGAGGGTGTCTCCCGCTGGGACGTCAAGCTCCACCCGTTCCGCATCGTCACCGACCCCGCGCAGACCGGCCGGCCCGCGCCGCAGGGCCGGCACCGCGACGGGTCGACCTTCGTCACCTCACTGCTGGTGAACCGCACGAACGTGGTGGGCGGCGAGAGTTCGCTGTACACGCAGGACGGCGAGCGGCTGCTCGCGACGACCTTGCTGGAGCCGGGCGAGCAACTGATCGTCGACGACCGGGCCGTGCTGCACGACGTCACCCCGGTGACGCCGGTCGATCCGTCGGCTCCGGCCCACCGCGACGTGCTGATCGTCGACTTCGACCTCCCGTGAGGCCGCTTCGGCCGGCCCCGGGGAACGCTCCCCCGTCCGACCGGGAGACGGGCCCGCTCTCGGGCCGTGTGGTGCGCAGACGACTCGCCCGGGCCCTGCACCAGGTGGTGACCGCGGGCCGGGCACCGGCCCGGAGCGAGGCCGGGCCGGCGGCGCTCGAGCGGGAGCGGACCGGACGGAAGAGCGGCTGAGCGAGCCCGGCGGTCCGGTCCGTCCCTCCCTTCGCCGTACGTCCGCGCGTTGAGCGCCGGACTCTTCGCCCTACGCCAGCGCACCGAGCGCCGGGCCCGCCCTCCGCCGTACGGCCGTGCCGTGTCCGCGCATCCCGTCTTCCGGCGGCCGCTCCCCGGGCTCGCGCCGCTTTCCCGACCACCGCGCCCGCACCCGTGCTCCGTTCCGTCCCGAAGGAAGGCCGACCCGTGACGTTCCGTCTCCTCCCGACCGCTCCCGCACCGGAGGTGCGCGCGGAGGCCGAAGCCGCGCCGCCCCCGGCGCGATGGGCGGCGCGTGCGCTGCCCGAACTGCTGCTGCTCCTCCTGGTGAGCGTCGTCGCGCTGATACCGGCGGTGTCGAACGCCGTACCGGGTGGGGCGCGGTCCGCCTACGCCCCGGCCGGCGTCTTCTCCGCCACCCGGGCCCATGCCTACGTCGACGCCATCGCCAAGGAGCCTCGCCCCCTCGGCTCGGCGGCGCACGACCGGGTCCGCGACCGGCTGGTGGCCGAGCTCGACGGACTCGGGCTGCATCCGCAGGTGCTGCGCGGACTGGGCACCGACACCACCTCGGGTGCCGCGCTGGTGGCGCCGACGCAGGACATCCGGGCCACGCTGCCGGGCACGCACCCCACCGGACGGGTGCTGCTGGTCGCGCACTACGACTCGGTCGAGATCGGGCCCGGTGCCACCGACGACGGCCACGGGATCGCGGCCCTGCTGGAGATCGCCCGCGCCCTGCGCTCGGGCCCCGCCCCCCGCAACGACGTGACCTTCCTGTTCACCGACGGCGAGGAACTCGGCAAGGTCGGGGCCCAGCAGTACACCGCCTCGGGTGCGGCGGGCGACCCGAAGCGGACCGTCGTGCTGAACCTGGAGTCGCGCGGCACGTCCGGGCGCACGTTGATGTTCGAGACGGGCGACCACAACGGGGCCCTGGTGCCCGCGCTCGAAGGGCATGTCCCCGTCACCACCTCGCTGGCCTACGAGGTCTACCGCAGGCTGCCCAACTACACCGACTTCACCGTCTTCCGCGACGCCGGCTTCACCGGCATGAACTTCGCCAACGTCGGCACCTCGGCGAACTACGACACCCCGCAGGACAACCTCGCCAACTCCAGCCGGGCCTCCCTGCAGGACCTCGGCGACACCGTGCTGGGCGCCACCCGCCACCTCGCCGGCACCGACCTGACGACCGTCCGGAAGGGCTCGCCGTCCACCTACTTCTCCTGGGCGGGGCTGCTGGTGCGCTATCCCGGTGCCCTGGTGCTGCCTCTCGCGGTCCTCGCCGCAGCCCTGTTTGCCGTCGCGCTGTGGTACGCCGTACGCCGCCGCGCGGTACGGGGCCGTTCGGTCGCCGTCGCCGTGGCGGCCGTCCCGGTGCCCCTGCTCGGCGCGGCCCTGACCGGGTGGGCCGGCTGGCAGCTCATCCTGCTCGCCCGCCCCGAGTACGCGGGCTTCGTCTTCGGGGATCCCCACCGCCCCGGTCTCGCCGCCCTGGGGCTCGGTGTCGTCGCGCTGACGGCCGTGTGGGTCTGCACCGCCGTACTGCGCCGCCGGCTCGGGGCCGTCGCGACCAGTGCCGCCGTCACGGGCTGGCTCGTGCTGCTCGCCCTGCTGACCGCGCTGCTGGTGCCGGGCGCGTCCTACCTGTTCGTGTGGCCGGCCCTGTTCGGTGCGGCGGGTCTGATCGTGGCGGCCCGGCTGCCGGAGACCTCGCGCTGGCGGTCCGCCGCCGCGGCCCTGGCGTCGCTGCCCGGTGCCGCCCTGCTGCTGCCCATCGCGGCGCTGCTCTTCCCGACCCTGGGTCTGGGCATGGCCTTCGTGCCGCTGCTGCTGGGGGCGCTGTTCGCCGTCGCCCTGCCGATGCCGTTCACCGGCTCCCCGCTGCGCGGGAAGTCCCTTGCCCTGCGGGCACTGATCGCGGGGGCCACCGGCATGGCCGTGGTGGCCGCCGGAGTCGTCCGGGACGGCGTCGATCCGGCCCACCCCGTCCAGGTGAGCCTCGTGTACACGCTGGACGCCGACAGCGGCCGGGCCCGCTGGGTGAGCAACGGACTGGGCACCCATCCCTGGCTCGGCCCGTTCGTCGACGGGGGCGAGGAACACGTGGAGGACCGGTTCCCGCCGCTGCGCGAGCCCGCGCGCTGGCGCAGCGGCCCGGCGCCCGCGCGGACGCTCGCCACGCCCACCCTGAAGGTCCTGTCCGACCGGCCCACGAAGGGCGGCCGGCAGGTGCGGGTCCGTCTGGGCTCCGCCCACGGCGCCCCGGACCAGCTGATGGTCTACGCGGACACCACAAGCGGCACCGTGCGGGGCCTGACCGTGGCGGGCGAGCGGCTGCCCGGTGGCGACAACCGCAGCTCCGGGGACGGCCGGTGGACGTGGGGCTTCCTCTACGTCAGCCCGCCGAGCGGCGGGGTCGAGCTGACGTTCCGGCTCACCGGCGACCGGCCGCTCCGGCTGCGCGCGGTGGCCGAGAACACCGGTTTTCCAGCGGACACCCTGCGGCCGGCCCGGCCGCGGACGGTGACCTGGTCCTCCCTGGACTCCGGCTTCACGCTGGTCTCCAAGGGCTTCACGATCTGACCCCGGACAACGGGCGAGCCCCGAGCAGGAGAACCCCATGGCACAACGAGACGGCATGCTGACCCTGGACCAGCTGCGCACCCGGGTCGCCGTCGGTGACGTCGACACAGTCGTCCTGGCCTTCACCGACATGCAGGGACGGCTCCAGGGCAAGCGCCTGTCCGCCGAGTTCTTCCTCGACGAGGTGGTCCGGCACGGAGCGGAGGGCTGCGCCTATCTGCTCGCGGTGGACGTCGAGATGAACACCGTCGGCGGCTATGCGATGGCCTCGTGGGACCGTGGATACGGCGACTTCCGGCTGCTGCCGGACCTGGGCACCCTGCGCATGGTGCCCTGGCAGCCCGGCACCGCGCTGGTCCTGGCCGACCTGGCCTGGCACGACGGCAGCCCGGTGGAGGTGTCGCCGCGGCAGATCCTGCGCCGGCAGCTGGACCGGCTGGCCGAGCGCGGCTGGCGGGCCATGGTCGGCACCGAGCTGGAGTTCGTCGTCTACCAGGACACCTACGAGGAGGCCTGGCAGCGGGGCTACCGCGAGCTGCGGCCCGCCAACCAGTACAACGTGGACTACTCGGTGCTGGGCACGTCCCGGGTTGAGCCGCTGCTCCGCCGGATCCGGACCGCCATGACCGGGGCCGGCATGTACGTCGAGTCGGCCAAGGGCGAGTGCAACCCCGGCCAGCACGAGATCGCCTTCCGCTACACGGACGCCCTGACCACGTGCGACAACCACAGCATCTACAAGACGGGCGCCAAGGAGATCGCGGCCCAGCAGGGGTCGAGTCTGACCTTCATGGCCAAGCCGGACCAGCGCGAGGGCAACTCGTGCCACGTCCACATCTCGTTGCGCGCGGTCGACGGGTCCCCGGTGCTGGCCGGGGACGGGCCGTACGGGCTGTCCCTCATCGGCGAGCACTTCCTCGCCGGACAGCTGGCCGCGCTGCGCGGGTTCGCGCTGCTGCACGCGCCGACGGTCAACTCGTACAAGCGGTACGTGCCCGGCAGTTTCGCCCCCACCGCCGTGCAGTGGGGCGTGGACAACCGGACGTGTGCCCTGCGGCTCGTCGGCCGGGGTGACTCGCTGCGGGTGGAGAACCGGATGCCGGGCGGCGACGTGAACCCGTACCTGTCCGTCGCCGCGCTGATCGCGGCGGGTCTCGACGGCATCGACCGGCGGCTGCTGCTGCCGGAGCCGTGCGAGGGCAACGCCTACGCGGCCGACTCCGAACGGGTCCCCGGCACCCTGCGGGACGCGCTGTCGCTGTGGGAGACCAGCACGCTGGCCCCTGAGGCGTTCGGCAAGGAGGCCTTCGAGCACTACGCCAACCAGGCCGCCGTCGAGATCGAGGCGTTCGACGCGGCCGTCACCGACTGGGAGCTGCGCCGCTGCTTCGAACGGCTGTGAGACTCGCGCCCATCGGGCGCACGCACGCGACGGGGGGGGGGGGCGGGGGGGTGGGGGGGGGGGGGGGGGGGGGGGGGGGGGGGGGGGGGGGGGGGGGGGGGGGGGGGAGGGGGGGGGGGGAAGGGGGGACGG
>NZ_JBWKFL010000006.1:259905-307497 GCF_056434305.1 Streptomyces sp. NPDC044061
GAAGCCTCCCCCCCCTCCCCCCCACTCTCCGCACCCCCCCCCCCCCCCCCCCCCCCCCCCCCCCCCCCCCCCCCCCCCCCCCCCCCGCCCCCCCCCCCCTCCCCGTGCGCGGGGTCCGCCCTGTCGGGGAAGTCCCGCACGGGTCACGCCGCCGAGCCGTCCAGGGCGACCCACACCGCGGAGGCCGCGGCGAGCAGGGTGCCGTCGGCCGGGTCGTACAGGGCCGTGGTGTTGGTGGCCGTACGGCCCTCCGAGCGGTCCAGCCGGCCCACCACCACGTAGGTGCGGCCCACGGTGGGCAGGCGGTCGACGCGGGCCGTCATCCGGCCCAGCACGCGGGGGCGGCGGACCGGGTCGGCCGTCCAGCCGCCCGGGCAGTCCAGGGCGCTCCACACGAACGCGGCGCCCACGCTTCCCCGCTCGTCGGCCCAACGGGCGTCCGGGGTCCAGCGGCAGGCGACGGTGCCGGACAGGCCGGCGACGGGGCCCGGCCGCAGACCGAGGCCGTCCTCGGGTCGTTCGGTGCCGCACACGAAACAGCCCGGAAAGGGGTGTCCCTCCCCCACGAACGCGTCCTCCGCGGCCTTGGCGTCCGCCTCCCGTACGGGTGCCGGGGCGTCGATGCCACCGTCCGCCGCGGCGACGGAGGCGACGAGCAGGTCACCGTCCCAGGCGTGGCCCCTGCGGCCGGCCGGCCGGTAGTCCAGCGGGGTGTCGAGCGGCACCGGCAGGTGCAGGGTGACGGCCGCCGGACCGGTGAGGTGTCCCGCGGCCTCGGCGTGCGCGGCGAGCCGGCCGCAGGCGTAGCCGCCGTTGGCGCTGTCGGGAGGCCCGTTGAAGCGGCGGGCCAGGGTGAGCGTGGGCGCTGCGGACAAGGTGTCTCCCAGAGGTCCGTCGGGTCGTCCCGGCGACCCTAGACCGGCCGGGCCCGCACACGGGCGGCCCGAAGGCCCCTCGGGCCGTCAGGAAAGTCCCGGACTACCTGTGCCCCTCCGCCGTCGCGAAGCTGTGATCGCCACGACCTCAGCGCCTACGTGCCAAATCGCCTACGCGCCAGACGCAACGCCTACGTGTGGAGACGGCCATGCAGACATCCCAGCCGACCATCTTTCCCATGGCCTCCGCCCAGGAACGCCTGTGGATCGTCGAACAGCTCACACCGGGCACCGCCGCGTACAACATCCCCCTCGCGGTACGCCTGCGGGGCCCGCTGGACCGGCCGGCGCTGGAGCGGGCCGTGCAGCGGGTCGTCGACCGCCACGAGGCGCTGCGCACCCGGTTCGTCCAGATCGACGGCCAGGCCGTACAGCTGGTCGAGGAGTCCGTCACCGTCGCACTGCCGGTCGTGGACGTGCCGGAGGACGGCCTGGAGGCGGCGCTGACCGCCGAGGCGGCCCGGCCGTTCGACCTCGCCGAGGGGCCGTTGCTGCGGGTGTCGCTGCTGCGGCCGGCGGAGGACGACCACGTCCTGACCGTCACCGTGCACCACCTGGTGTCGGACATGTGGTCCAGCGGGATCCTCCTGCGCGAGCTGGGCGCCCACTACGCCGCCGCACTCGGGGACACCGGTGCGGCGCTGCCCGAACCGGAGGTGCACTACCCGGACTTCGCGCTGTGGGAGAAGGAGCGGCTGTCCGACGAGCGCGTCGAGGAGCTGCTCGCCCACTGGCGTGAGCGGCTGGCCGGCGCCCCGCACGTCCTCGCGCTGCCGCTGGACCGGCCGCGCCCGTCCGTGCAGTCCCTGCGCGGCCGCCAGCTCCCGGTCGCCCTGTCGAGTGAACTCTCCGCATCGGTGAGGGAGTTGGCCCGGTCCAGCGGGACGACGCCGTTCATGACGCTGCTGGCCGCGTTCCAGCTGGTGCTCGGGCGCAGCAGCGGTCAGCAGGACGTCGTGGTGAGCACCGGTGTCGCCACCCGCACGCCGGAGACGGAGCAGACCATCGGGTGCTTCATCAACACCGTGCCGCTGCGCACCTCGCTGGCCGGCGACCCCACCTTCGAGGAGCTGCTCGGCCGGTTGCGCACGACCACGCTGGCGGCGCTGGAGCACCAGGACCTGCCGTTCCAGCGGCTGGTGGAGGACCTGAGGATCCCCCGCGACCTGAGCGTCACCCCGCTGGCCCAGGTGCTGTTCCTGCTGCAGAACGCCCCCGAGCCCACGCTGGAGCTGCCGGGGCTGCGGGCCGGTGCCGCGGGCGTCGAACGGCACGGCACGCAGTGCGACCTGAACGTCCAGCTGCGCGAGGTCGACGGCGTGTACACCGGTTTCGTCGAGTACGCGACGGACCTGTTCGACGCGTCGACGATCCGCCGCCTGTGGGACCACTTCGAGGTGCTGCTCACGGCCACGGCCGCCGACCCCGGCCGCCCGCTGAGCGACCTGCCCTGGCTCACCCCCGACGAGATCGAGCGGGCGGTGTCGGAGTGGAACGCCACCGCCGCCACCGCTCCCGAAGCCTGTCTGCACGAGCTGTTCGAGCGGCAGGCCGCGGCCCGCCCCGACGCCCCGGCCCTCGTCTGGTCCGGCGGCTCCCTCGCCTACGGCGAACTGGACGCGCGGGCGGACCGGCTGGCCGCTGCGCTGCGTGCCCGCGGTGTCGGCCCGAACGTCCCGGTCGCGGTGTGCCTGGGCCGCTCGGCCGCCATGGCCACCGCGGTCCTCGGCACCCTCAAGGCGGGCGGCGCCTACGTCCCGCTGGACGCCTCCTACCCCGCCGAACGGCTCGCGTTCATGCTCGCCGACGCCCGGCCCGCCGTGCTCCTCACCGACGCCGACCACGTCGACCGGCTGCCCGTCGACGCCACGACCGGGCGGGTCCTGGACGCGGACGCGGCTGCGGACACCTCGCTGAGCGTGCTGCTGCTGGACGGCGACGGCCACCCGGCCGGACCCACCCCGGAAGCCGGGCCGGCCGCCGGCGGGGCCCGGCCCGACGACCTCGCCTACGTCATCTACACCTCCGGCTCGACCGGCCGTCCCAAGGGCGTCGCCGTCACCCACCGCGGCTCGGCCAACAACATCGCCGACCTCAACCGCGGCCAGGGCATCGGCGCCGGCGACTCGGTGCTGTCCCTGTCCTCGCTGAGCTTCGACATGTCGGTGTACGAGCTGCTGGGCATGCTCGCGGCCGGCGGCACGACCGTCCTGCCCGACGCCGACCGGGCCAAGGACCCGCGGCACTGGGCCGAGTTGATCGAGCGCCGCTCGGTCACCGTCTGGAACTCGGCGCCGGCCCTGCTGGAGGCGCTGGTGGACGGCTACGGCACCGGCCGGCCGGCCCGGCCCACCCTGCGCACCGCGTTCCTCGGCGGCGACTGGGTGCCGGTGACGCTGCCGGACCGGGCCAGGGCGCTCTTCCCGGAGCTCGACGTCGTCGTGATGGGCGGCGCCACCGAGGCCTCGATCCACTCGATCGTCTTTCCCGTCACCGCCACTGACCCCGAGTGGGTGCACATCCCGTACGGGCGCCCCATGGCCAACCAGCAGGCGCTGATCGTCGACGACCGGCTGCAGCCCGTGCCCGTCGGCGTGGCCGGCGAGCTGTGCCTGGCCGGTGTCGGTCTGGCCCGCGGCTACCTGGGCCGCAGCGCGCTGACCGCCGAGCGTTTCGTGCCGCACCCTTACGCCGGCGCGTTCCCGAACGTGCCCGCGGGCAGCCGGATGTACCGCACGGGCGACCTCGCCCGGTACGCCGAGGACGGCACCATCCACCTCATCGGCCGGCTCGACCACCAGGTGAAGGTGCGCGGCTTCCGGATCGAGCTCGGCGAGATCGACGCTGCCCTCGTACGGCACCCGGACCTCGCCGAGGCCGTCACCGTGGTCCGCACCGACGCCGGCGGCCACGGGGTCGGGCTGACCGCCCATGTGGTGCCCGCCGGGCCGAGCAGCCCCGATCCGCGGGCCCTGCGCGGTCATCTGGCCGCCCTGCTGCCGGACTACATGGTGCCGGACACCTTCGTCGAGCTGGCGGCCCTGCCGCTGTCGGCCAACGGCAAGGTGGACCGCGGGGCCCTGCCGGCGCCCGAGACCGAGGAGCGGCTCGCCCCGGCCACCCCCTACGCGGCTCCGCGCACCCCGCTGGAGCGTGCCCTCGCCGACGTCTGGGCGGACGTGCTGCGCTGCGAGCGGGTCGGCCGCGACGACGACTTCTTCGAGCTGGGCGGCAACTCCCTGGGCGTGACCCAGGTCGCCTACGCGCTCAGCGACCATCTGCGGCTCGACGTGTCCCTGCGGGACGTGTTCGAGACGCCCACCCTGGCGGGCCAGGCGGCCCTCGCCGAGGCCGCGGGCGCGGCCGCCGGCATCGACGCGCAGGCCGTCGCGGAGATCTATCTGCAAGTCCGGGCGCTGGACAGCGCGCAGACACAGGACCTGCTCGAAACCCTCGAGGAGACGCACTGATGGGGACCGGGATCCTGGCCCGCACCGCGGCGCACGGCATCGGCCTGCTCGCAGAACGGGACGCGGAGCTGTACGGGCTGCTGGAACGTGAGCAGATCCGCCAGCACGAGACGCTCGCCATGGTCGCCGCGGCCAGCAACGCCGACCCGTCCGTGCTGGCCTGCGAGGCCAGCGCGACCGGCAACGTGACCACCGAGGGGTATCCGGGCGCCCGCTACCACGCGGGCTGCGAGCTGGTCGACGAGGTGGAGAGACTGGCGGTGCGCCGCGCGAAGGAGGCCTTCGGCGCCCGGCACGCCAATGTCCAGCCGCACTCGGGGTCCACCGCCAACCAGGTGGTGCTGTGCTCGCTGCTGCGGCCCGGCGACACCGTGCTCGGCATGGATCTCAAGGCCGGCGGCCATCTGACGCACGGGGCTGCCGCGTCCCTGTCCGGCCGCTTCTTCACACCCGTCCGCTACGGCCTCGACGCCGACGGCCTGATCGACTACGCGGCGGTCGCCGAACTGGCCCGCGAGCACCGGCCGCGCCTGATCTTCTGCGGGGCCAGCTCCTATCCCCGCACAATCGACTTCCGGCGGTTCCGCGCGGTGGCCGACGAGGTCGGCGCCTATCTGGTCGCGGACATCTCGCACATCGCGGGACTGGTCGCCGCCGGGGTCCATCCCAGCCCCGTGGACGTGGCCCATGTGACCACGACGAGCACCTACAAGCAGCTGTACGGGCCGCGCGGCGGGCTGATCCTGCTCGGCCGCGACGCCGAGCTGCGGCTGCCCTCCGGCAAGACCCTCAGGGCGACGCTGGAGGACGCGGTCTTCCCCTATCTGCAGGGCACTCCGCGGCTGAACACCATCGCCGCCAAGGCCCGGGCCCTGGCCGAGGTCGCCACGCCCGGGTTCCGGGAGCGGGCCGACAGGATCGTCGCCACGGCCCGGGCGCTCGCGGCCGAACTGGACCGGCTCGGTCACCATGTGCTGACCGGGGGCACCGACACCCACATGGTGCTGCTCGACGTCGGCCGACGTGGCCTGACCGGCGTCATCGCCGAACAGGCGCTGGAGAGCTGCGGCGTCATCGTCAACAAGAACGGCATCCCGGGCGACCCGCACGGCCCCCGGGTCACCAGCGGGGTCCGCCTGGGCACCAACGTGCTGGCCCTGCGGGGCATGGGTGTGGCCGAGATGGCGGAGTGCGCCGCGCTCGTCGACGCCGTGCTGCGCACCGTACGCCCGGTCGGCGACCGGCACCACGACCTGGATCCCGTCGTACGCGCCGAAGTGGCCGCCCGGGCCGCCGATCTGTGCCGGCGCTTCCCGCTGCCCGACCACCCCCTTCCCCGACCGGTCCCGGTCGAGGCCGACCGGACCGCCGCGGCCGTCTGACCACCGACCGGGCCCGACCGCACCCCGGCCGGGCCCGGTCCAGCGAGGAGTCGCGCATGTCATCGATTTGGCAGGTCGTGGAACCGTCGACGCCGGCGGTCCCCCAGCTCGACCTGCGCACGGGTGTGGTGCACCTGTGGTACCTGGAACTCGACGAGCTGCAACTGCCCGACGGCGGGGACTGTCTGGACGGTGACGAACGGCAGAAGGCCCGCCGGCTGCAGCGGGCCGTGGACCGCCGCCGCTACCGGGCCGCCCACTGCGCGCTGCGGCACATCCTGGCCGGCTACACCGGGGAGAGCCCCGCCGCGCTGCGGTTCCACCGGTTCTGCCCGCGATGCGGTCCCGCCGTGCACGGAAAACCGGTGTGGGCCGTGGACACCGGCCGACTCGCGCTGGACGTGAGCCTGAGCCACAGCGAGCAGGTGGCGATGGTCGCCGTCTGCCGCCCACCGCTGGCGGTGGGCGTGGACGTGGAGCAGGTCCGGGCCGGGGTGAACTGGTCGGCCGTGCTGTCCGGCGGGGCGGGCGGCCCGCACCTGTCCGACCTGGACGGCACCCAGGCCTGGACCCGGCTGGAGGCCGTCGGAAAGGCCGCCGGAACCGGTGTGGTGGACCTGCCCGACGTCGGCGAACCGGGCCGGGACGGCTGGGCCGACGCCCGCGTGCCCGGAGTGCCCGGCGTGTGGTTCGTACGCGCCGTGGAGGCGCCGGTGGGCTTCGCCGCCGCGCTCGCCGTCAACGACGTCCCCGCGGGCGGCACCCGGACCCTGCGCTGGAGCTGCCGGCCCGAGTGCCCCGGGCCCCTGTCGGGGACTCTCCCGACTGCCTTGCCGGCGCCCGATCACGAAGCTGGACACAGGAAGCCGGACCGGCCGGGAGAGGAACTCGCATGACGTGGCTGCGCGATTGGTCGCCGAGCGACGATGTCGCCCTCAGGGTGCTGTGTCTGGCGCCCGCGGGCGCAGCGGCGCACGTCTACCGCCGCTGGCCCCGGCTGCTGCCACCGGACATCGGGGTGGTCGCGGTCGAACTGCCTGGCCACGGCACCCGGTTGCGGGAGCGGCCCGCGCTCTCCATGGAAGAGATCGTGGCGCCGCTCGCCGCGGAGGCCGCGGCGCTGGCCGACCGTCCGCTGGTGGTGTTCGGCCACAGCATGGGCGCCACGATCGGCGCCGAACTGATCCGGTGCCTGCGCCGGGAACACGGCGTCACCCCGGAGCTGATGGTGGCCGCCGCCTGCGAGGCGCCCCGCCGGGAGCCCCGCAAGGACTACGCGCGCTGGCTGACGGACGACGGGGCGCTCGCCTTCCTGCACCACATGGGCGGCACGCCGCCGGAGCTGCTGGCCAGCAGGGCCTACCTGGACATGATCCTGCCGGTCCTGCGCGCCGATCTCACCGTGCTGGCCGGCCCCAGACATCCGGACGACCGGCCGCTCGGCTGCCCCGTGCGCCTCTATCTCGGCGCCGACGACCCGGGGGTGGCCCCGGAGCGCGCCGCCCGGTGGCGTGAGGAGAGCGACGGCGACTTCACCGTGCACACCTTCGCGGCGGGCCACTTCTTCGTCCAGGAGCATCCCGCCGAGACCGTCGGCCGGCTCCGCGCCGACGTGGAGCACCTGCGGCTGCCGGCCCGGAGGCCGGCATGACAGCGCCACCGACCCGTTCCAGTACCCCCACCGACTCCCAGCCACCGAAGGGTGAGGCACGCATGCGACCGGCCACTCTCACAGCGGAACAGCGAGAACTGCTCGACCGGCTGATCGCGCGTCAGGCGTCGGCGGCCTCGTCCGGACGCATCGCCCGGTACGAGGGCGACCGCGGCGGCATGCCGCTGTCCCCCGCCCAGCAGCGCATCTGGTTCTTCAGCCGGCTCGACCCCGAGGCCGTGTTCTACAACGTGGCCGGCGCGGCCCGGCTGCGCGGCCGGCTCGACCGGGCCCTGCTGCACCGCTGCCTGAGCGAGATCGTCGAACGGCACGAGGTGCTGCGCACCACCTACCACCAGGTGGACGGCGTGCCCGTGCAGTCCGCCAACCCGTTCACGGGCCTGGACCTGCCGCTGGTGGACCTCACCGAGCTGCCCGCCGACGACCGGGAGGCCCGGGCGCAGCAGATGTGCGCCGAGGAGATCAACCGGCCCTTCGACCTGGAACGCGACCTCATGCTGCGGCCGGTGCTGCTGCGCCTGGCCGAGGACGAGCATCTCCTGCTGATGTGCCAGCACCACATCGCCACCGACGGCTGGGCGATGAACGTCCTCATCCGCGAACTGGGCGAACGCTATGCCGCCCGGGTCCAGGGCCGGGAGCCGGAGCTGCCGGAACTGACCGTGCAGTACGGCGACTTCGCGGCCTGGCAGCGGGACTGGCTGGCCCGCCCGGAGGTGGAGCGGCAGCTCGACTACTGGCGGGAACGGCTCGCCGACACCCGGCTGGTGGACATCGCGACCGGCCTGCCCCGCTCCACCGAGCTCACCTGGCAGGGCGGCACGATCCGCTACGAGCTCCCGGCGGAGGTCTTCGGCCGGCTGACCCGCCTCGCCGAAGCGGAGCGCGCCACGCCCTTCATGGCGCTGTACGCGGCGCAGTCCGTGGTGCTCTCCCGCTGGAGCGGCCAGGACGACATCGTCATCGGCACGGCCGTGGCCGGCCGTCGGCGCGCCGAACTGGAGCACCTCACCGGCTGCTTCGTCAACGAGCTGGCCCTGCGCATGGACCTCTCGGGCACCCCGACCTTCCGCGAACTGCTGCGCCAGTCCCGGGAGGTGTGCCTGGGCGCCTACGAGCACCAGGACGTGCCCTTCGAGCGGATCGTCGAGGTCATCACGCCGGAGCGGGACAACCGGGCCCGGGTTCCGCTGGTGCGCCACCAGATGGGCTACGACAACTCGCCCCGCTGGAGCGTGGAGCTGCCCGACGTCACCTTCTCCGTCGAGCCGCTCAGCACCGACACCGCCCGGTTCGACCTGGAGGTCGACCTGGAGCCGGCGGAGGACGGTGGGGTGCGCGGCACGGTGTACTTCTCCACGGACGTCTTCACCGAGGACATCGTGCGCCGCATGCTGGACTCGCTGACCACGTTGCTCACCGCCGTGGCCGAGGACCCGGACGCGCCCGTGGGCAGCCTGCCGATCGTGGGCGCGGCCGAGCCGGCCGGGCTGCCGCGGCCGGTCTCCCGGCCGGCGGCCGAGGCCCCGGCCCGTACGGTGACCGAGCTCTTCGCGGCGCAGGCCCGGGTCCGTGCCACCGACCTCGCGGTCCGGCAGGGCTCGACCGCCCTGACCTTCGCCGAACTCGACGCCCGGGCCAACCGGCTGTCCTGGCAGCTCGCCGAGCTCGGCGTCACGTCCGGGCAGCCCGTGGCGGTCTGCCTGCCGGCCTCGCCCGGGCTGCTGGTCGCGCTGCTCGGTGTGCTCAAGGCCGGGGGTGCGGCCGTCCCGCTCGACCCGCGGACCTCCGTGGGCGACCTCAACGACATCCTCCTGGACTGCTCGACGGCCGTGGTGATCACCGACGGGGCGGGCCCCGACGGGCTGGACCCGATGGTGCAGGCCGTCGACATCGGCACCGACCTCTCGGCACGGCCCGCCGACCGGCCCGCCGCCGTCCCCGGTCCGGAGCAGGACGCGTTCGTCGCCTACCTGCCGCCCTCGGACGGGCTGCCGCGCGGCACGGTCCACTCCCACGCCGGCGTCGCCCACCGGCTGGCCCACGCGGCCGCCGCTCACCTGGACGGACTCGCCCCCGGCGAGCGGGCGCGAGGTGTGCTGTCGCTGTCCGCCGGGTTCGACCTGTCCCCCTGGGACCTGCTGTGGCCGGTCGCGGCCGGGGCGCCCCTCGTCCTGCCGACCGCCGGCGACGCGCCGGCGGAACCGGACGCCGGGGACGGGGTCGCGGTGCTGGTCGGCCCCCCGACCGCGCTGAACGCGTTCCTGGACCGGGCGCCCCGACAGCCGGGGCTGCGCCGGACGGTGTGCGCCGGCGAACGGCCGTGGCCCGCACTGATCGCCCGGCTGCGCCGGACCGCCCCCGACTGTGCCGTACAGCTGCGCTCCGGCCCGGCCCACCTGGCGCTCGACGTGATCGTCCAGCCGGTCGCCGACGCCCCGGCCCCCGGGACGCTCTCGCCGCTCGGCAGCCCGCTGCCCGGCGCGCGGCTGCGGGTGCTGGACGCCGCCGGCCTGCCTCTCCCCGGCTCGGTGCCGGGCGAACTGTGCGTGGGCGGGGTGCCGCTGCCCAAGGGTGTCCTGGGCCGGCCCCAGGAGATCCGCCGCCTGCTGGTCGCCGACCCGCAGGACGGCGAGCCTCTGCTGCGCACCGGGCTGCGCGCCCGGATCCTGCCCGACGGCACCGTCGAACCGCTGGGCGAGGACATCCGGATCCGCACCCACCAGGTCGAGCCGACCGACGTGGAGACGGTGCTGCACGGCTGCGCCGACGTCGAACGCGCCCTGGTCCAGCTGCGCACCGAGGGCGACGGGCAGTCCGAACTGCTCGCCCACGTCTCCCTGCGCCCGCAGGACACCGACGGCCAGGACGGGTTGCGCGCCCTGTTCGAGGAGACGTACTCCGGCCGGTCCGCCGAGGACGACCCGGTGCTGAACGTCACCGGCTGGAACAGCCCGCACACCGGCGAGTACCTGACCGGCGCCGAGATGCGCGAGTGGGCCGACACCACCTTCCGGCGCATCCTGGCCCTGAACCCCTCCCAGGTGCTGGAGATCGGCTGCCGGACCGGTGCCCTGCTGTTCCGGCTCGCCCCGCGCTGCGCCGGCTACACCGGGACGGACCTGTCCGGGCACGCCCTCGGGCACATCCGTGACCACCAGGACTGGCTGGCCAGCAAGGCCGACGACGTCAGCCTGCTGGAGCGGGCCGCCGACGACTTCGCCGGGCTGCCCGAGGGCGGGTTCGACACCGTGGTGCTCAACTCGGTCGTGCAGTACTTCCCCGGCACCGACTACCTGGAGCGGGTGCTGTCCGGCGCGTTGCGGGTGCTCCGCCCGGGCGGCCACGTCTACCTCGGTGCCGTCCGCAGCCTGCCGCTGCTCGACGCGCTGCACCTGCCCGGCCGGCTGGAGGCCCTGGAGCCGGAGGACGGGGCGGGGGCGGTGCGCAGCGCCCTGACCGCCCGCGCCGGCCAGGAGGAGGAACTGCTTCTGGACCCGCGGTACTTCACCGCACTGACCGAGCGGCTCGAGGGGCTCGCCGAGGTGTACGTCCTGCCCCGGTACGGCAGGCACCGCAACGAGCTGAGCGCGTACCGCTACGACGTGGTGCTGCGCGCCGGCGCCCCTGTCACCGGGGCCCGGCCGGACCGGGAACTCGACTGGCAGGCGGACGGGCTGACCCCGGAGGCGCTGACCGCACACCTCGGCGAACACGCCCCGCAGCGGCTGCTGCTGCGGTCCGTGCCCGACGCCCGGGTGCACGGACGGCTCGCCGCGCTGTCCCAGCTGGCCGCGGGCACGGCGGGCACGGCCGCCGACGTGACGGCGGCGCTCGCGCCGCGCCCGGCCGGACCGGGCGGCCCGCTCGACCCGGCCGTCCTGGCCACGGCGGCCGAACGGGCGGGCTACGTCCCGCTCGTCCGGTACGGCGCCGACGGCCCCGGCACCGTGGACGTGCTGCTGCTGCGCCGGGCCGACGACGAAGCCGAGGCCGAGCCGGTGCTGCCGGAGGGCTTCGGCGACCGCCCCGCCGACGGCTGCCGGGCACCCGGCCGCCTGGCGAACGACCCCCGGGCGGTCACCCGTGGCCGCCGGGTCGTCTCCGGACTGAAGCAGCGGCTGCTGGACCGGCTGCCCTTCCCCGCCGTACCGGCCCATCTGCTCGTCGTGGCGGGCTTCCCCGGCGACCGCTCGGGTGCCGTCGATCCCGCCGCGCTGCCCGGACCGGACCTGGCGGCGGCCGCGAGCGAGGCGCACCGCGCGCCGAGCACACCGACCGAGACCACGCTGGCCGGCATCTGGTCCGCCGCCCTCGGCGTGGACCGGGTCGGCGTCCACGACGACTTCTTCGCGCTCGGCGGACACTCCCTGCTCGGCTCGGAGGTCATGGACCGGGTACGGCAGGAGTTCTCGGTCGACGCCCCGCTCGGCCTGCTCTTCGAGACGCCCACGATCGCCGCGGTCGCCGCCTACGTGGACCAGCAGCGGGCCAAGCCGCGCATCGAGACGCCGGCGATCCGGCGCGTCGACCGCTCCACCCTGCGTCGCCGGCCCGCGACGGCCGCGGCCGGCCCCGCCCCCTCCAAGGAGAACCAGTGATCTCACTGACCGACTCGCAGCCCCTGGCCCCGCCCGCGGCTCCGCACGGCACGGCCGCGGGATCGCCCGCCGCGGCACTGGCGGCACTCGTCGCCGTCACCCACCGCCGCACGCTCCAGGAAACGGTGCGCATCGCCCACCGGGACGCCGGCACCGAGGGAGTGCTCACCTTCGAGGTGTCGGACGACCCCACCCTGTCCGCGCTGACCGCCCAGGCCGCCGGGATGCTCCGTGCGCTCTCGGACGACACGGAGGACGAGCAGCCGGGGGCCGCCGTGGACGCGCGGTTCCTGTGGGACACCGCCCCGGACGGGCCCGTGCCCGGGCTCACCGTCACCGCGGGTCCGGACGCCCTGGTGACGGTCACCGGCGCCGGCCCGCTGACCCCACCGGAGGCCGAGCGACTGGAGGACCAGCTGCGGTGCGCCCTCATGGTCGTACGCCCCGAGGTCCCGCTGTCCGTGCTCCCGCTGGCCACGGCGGCCGCGCTCGAGGAGGCCGCCGCCCTGGCCGGCACCGGCCGCGCGCCGGTGGCCGCCCGCCCGGTACACGTCCTGGTCCAGGAGCAGGCGGCCCGCACCCCGGACGCCGTGGCGGTGAGCTGCGCGGGCCGTTCGCTGACCTACGCGGGGCTGACCCGGGAGGCCGACGGGCTCGCGGCGCGGCTGCGGGCGGCGGGCGCGGGTCCCGAGCAGGTCGTGGCGATCGTCGCCGAACGTTCCGTCGAACTGGTCGTCGCCCTGCTGGCCGTGCTGAAGACCGGTGGCGCCTATGCCGCCTTCGAGCCCGACCTGCCCGCGCAGCGCCTCGCGGCGCAACTGGCCGGCACCGGCGCGCGGATCGCGCTGGCGCAGGAGCGGTTCGCCGACCGGCTGCCCGCCTCCGTGCGGGTGCTCGGCCTGGACCGGACGGCCGCCGGTGGCCCGGAGCCGGCGCCCGTGTGCGTCGACGTACCGGCCTCGGCGGCCGCCTACGTCAGCTTCACCTCGGGGTCCACGGGCGAGCCGAAGGGCGTGTGCGTGCCCCATGCGGCGGTCTCCCGGCTCGTCGTACGGCCGGACTGGGCCGAGTTCCGCCCCGAGGACGTGTTCCTGCATTTGGCGCCCGTCGCCTTCGACGCCTCCACGCTGGAGATCTGGGCCCCGCTGGTCAACGGCGGGCGGCTGGCCGTGCATCCGGCGGGGCCGCTGTCCACCGAGGCGCTGGCCGCGACCCTGGCCGGCGAGGGGGTCACGGTCGCCTGGATGACGGCCGGGCTGTTCCACCAGATGGTCAACCAGCACCTGGACGCCTTCGGCGGACTGCGGCACGTGCTGGCCGGCGGAGACGTGGTCTCCGCGAGCCACGTCCGCCGGCTGCTGACGGCCCACCCGCACCTGCTGTTCACCAACGGCTACGGCCCCACGGAGAACACCACCTTCACCGCCTGCTGGACCTCCGGCGAGCCGCCGGCCGGCAACGCGGTCCCCCTCGGCCGGCCCATCGGCGGCACCCGGGCCCTGGTCCTCGACCGCGACCAGCAGCCGGTGCCCGCGGGGGTTCCGGGCGAGCTGTACGCCGGCGGCGAGGGACTGGCCCGTGGCTATCTGGGCCGGCCGGCCGCCACCGCCGACCGTTTCGTGCCCGACCCGCTGGCCGCCGAGCCCGGCGCCCGGCTGTACCGCACCGGTGACCTGGTGCGGCGGCTGCCGGACGGCTCGCTGGAGTTCCTCGGCCGGGCCGACCGCCAGATCAAGGTGCAGGGCTACCGGGTCGAGCCCGGGGAGATCGAGGCGGTGCTCGCCGGCCACGAGGACGTGCGCCAGGCGGTCGTGATGCCGCAGAGCGACGGCACGGGCGGCAAGCGGCTGCTGGCCTACGTCACCGCGCAGGACCCCGAGGCCGAGGAGCCGGCCGCGCTGGGTCGACGGCTGCGCGAATGGCTGCGCGGTGAACTGCCCGGCTACATGGTGCCCTGGGCGGTCCTCACCCTGTCCGAGCTGCCGCTGACCCGTAACGGGAAGGTGGACCGCGCCGCCCTGCCGGCCGCGCGCCGCGCCGCGCGGTCGCTGACCACCGAGTACACGGCCCCGCGCAGCGCGGCCGAGGCGGCCGTCGCCGAGGAGTGGGCCGATCTGCTGGGTGTCGAACCCGTCGGTGTCGACGACGACTTCTTCGAGCTGGGCGGCCACTCGCTGATCGCCGCCGACCTGCTCGCCCGCCTGCACGAGCGCTTCGGCGTGGAACTGTCCGCCCGCTCGCTCTACCTGCGGCCCACGGTGGCCGAACTCGCCGAGGAGCTCGTCGACCGGCCCGCACCCTCCGCCACGCCCGCCCCCTGACCCAGGAGTTCACCCGATGAGGCTCAACAAGCCGGTGCATCCGGACGACATCGATCTGGACGCGGTCGACCTGACCGACTCGCTGCTGTACGCGCACGGCGACCCGCACTCCGTCTGGAACGCCATGCGGCACCGCGACCCGGTGCGCTGGCAGCAGGTGGACGACACCTTGGGCTTCTGGTCCGTGACCAGGTTCGAGGACGCCGACCTGGTGCTGCGCGACCACACCCTGTTCACCTCGCAGCGCGGCACCATGCTCTTCCTGCTCGGCAAGGACGATCCTGCGCGCGGCCGGCAGATGGCCGCGACCGACCCGCCCCGGCACACCCGGATGCGGGTGCCGATGCAGCGCGCCCTGACCAACAAGCAGGTGGAGAAGTACCGCGACGCGGTCACCACCGAGGTGCACCGGCTGCTGACCCCGGCGCTGGAGGGTGAGCCCTTCGACTTCGCCGAGGCCATGATGTCCCTGCCGATGGCGACGGCCGGCACGATGATGGGCCTGCCCCGCGAGGACTGGTCCCGGCTGACCCGGCTCACGACGATGTCCATCGCCCCGGAGGACCCGGAGTTCGCCGGACCCGGTGGGGTCGAGGAGACCCTGCAGGCGGCACACCGCGAACTGTTCGCCTACTTCCACGACATCCTGCGCGAGCGCCGCGACAACCTGGGCGAGGACCTCATCAGCCTGCTGCTGGAGATGGACATCGACGGCCGGCGCCTGGAGACCGGTGCGATCCTGTCCAACTGCTACAGCCTGATCCTCGGCGCCAACGTCACCACTCCGTTCGTGCCGACCGGCGCGATGGCGGAGCTGATCGGAACCCCCGCGCTGGACGAGTGGCGCTCCGACCCGAAGCTGCTGAACACCGGGGTGGACGAGGCCCTGCGCTGGTCGTCGCCGGCGAACCACTTCATGCGGTACGCGCTGCAGGACGTCGAGCTGGGCGGCCGGAAGATCAGGGCCGGCGACGCGGTCGTGGTGTGGCTGGGCTCGGCCAACCGCGACGCCGGGTCCTTCGACGACCCGTTCACCTTCGACATCCGCCGCAAGCCCAACCGGCACATGGCGTTCGGCAGTGGGGCGCACTACTGCGTGGGGCACACCGTGGCGCGGATGAGCCTGAAGATCCTGTTCACCGAGCTGTTCGAGAGCTTCGAGTCCTTCGAACTCGCCGGTGAGATCGAGCACCTGCACTCGAACTTCGTGGCCGGCATCAAGCACATGCCGATGGTCGCCAAGGTCCGCGACGCGGCGGCCGCGCGCTATGCGGAGCTGGTCGCATGAGCGCCTCCCGCTGGTTCCTGCGCGAGCCCTCCGCCGAGGCCGCCTCCCGCCTGTTCTGCCTGCCGTACTCGGGCTGCGGGGCGAGCATGTACCGCAAGTGGCCCCGTTTCGTGGGCGACACCGAGATCGTGCCCGTCCAGCTGCCCGGCCGGGAGAACCGCTTCCGGGAGCCGTCGTACTCGACGTACGAGGAACTGGCGGACGACCTGGTCGAGGCGCTGCTGCCGTACCTGGACCGGCCGTTCGGCCTGTTCGGGCACTGCGGATCCGCGCTGCCCGGGTACGAGACCGCCGTCCGACTGCAGGAGCGCGGTCACCCCGCGCCCGCCCGGCTGTTCGTCTCCTCGCAGATCGCCCCGCACAAGGGCCCGCACGGCCGCTTCCTGCGGATGACCGACGAGGAACTGGCCGAGGAGGTGCGCACCCTGATCGTCGAGCTGGGCGGCACGCCCCGGCCGGACCTGATCGAGCTGAGCCTGGAGATCCTGCGCGCCGACGTCGAGACCAACAAGCGCTATCACCCCGCCGAACCGGTGCGTCTGAACTGCCCCGTCACCGCGCTGGGCTGGGACGAGGACGTGGAGGTCGACCACCGGCTGATGGACACCTGGGCCGAGTGCGGTGACACCACCTTCCGCGTCCTGCACGGGCCGCACTACCGGTTCATGGAGGCCCCCGACGACCTGCTCGACGCCTTCGTCGCCGACATGGCCGGGTGAACGGACCGGGCCCGAAGAAGCGCGGAAGCGCGGCAACGAGAGAACGAGAGAACGAGAGAACGAGAAGACGAGGCATCATGCAGCGACTTGAGAACCGCGTGGCCGTCGTCACCGGCGCGGGCAGCGGGATCGGCCTGGCCTCCGTACGCCGACTGGCCGCGGAGGGCGCCCGGGTGGTCGCCGTCGACATCGACGAGACGGCCGGCGGTGCGGCGGCCAAGGAGGTCGACGGCCTGTTCGTCCGGGCCGACGTGGCGGTGGAGGACGACGTGCGCGCCCTGTACGAGGAGGTGCACGACCGGTACGGCTCCGTGGACGTCGCCTTCCACAACGCCGGCATCTCACCCCCCGAGGACGACTCCATCCTGGACACCGGCCTGGACGCCTGGCGCCGGGTCCAGGAGGTGAACCTGACCTCCGTCTACCTGTGCTGCAAGCACGTCCTGCCGTACATGCGCCGACAGGGCCGGGGCGCCATCATCAACACGGCGTCGTTCGTGGCCCGGATGGGGGCGGCGACCTCCCAGATCTCCTACACCGCGTCCAAGGGCGGCGTACTGGCGCTGACCCGCGAGCTGGGCGTCCAGTTCGCGCGGGAGGGCATCCGGGTCAACGCCCTGTCCCCGGGGCCGGTCAACACCCCTTTGCTGCGGGAGCTGTTCGCGAAGGACCCGGAGCGGGCGGCACGCCGTCTGGTGCACATTCCGGTGGGCCGGTTCGCCGAGCCCGAGGAGATCGCGGCGGCGGTGGCCTTCCTGGCCAGCGACGACTCCTCCTTCATCACCGCCTCCGAGTTCCTCGTGGACGGCGGCCTGTCCTCCGCCTACGTCACCCCCAACTGAAAGGCACCGCCGGCATGAGCCCGGAGCGCACCGACACTCCCGTCTCCTTCGACGAACGCACCACTGTCACCACCTTCCTCGACTACGCGCGGGCCACCGTGGCCGCCAAGTGCGAGGGGCTGTCCGACGAGGACGCCCGTCTGGCGCCCCTGCCGGGCTCCCCACTGATGACCGTCGCCGGGCTGGTGAGCCATGTCCGGTGGGTCGAGTACTGGTGGCTGCGGGTGGTGTTCCTCGGCGAGGAGGACCACCACCCCGCCACCGAGGACGACCCGGACCGCGAGATGCGGATCGCGCTGGACGTCCCGCTGCACCAGCTCCTCGCCGAGTACGAGGAGCAGAGCCGGGACCTGCGGGACCGGTTCGCCGACGTCGACCTGGACGCCACCGCGGCACGGCCGCTGCGCGACGGCCGCCACGCGCCGCTGCGCTGGGTGCTGCTGCACCTGGTCGAGGAGATCTCGCGGCACAACGGACACATCGACGTTCTCCGCGAGCTGGCGGACGGCGTCACCGGTATCTGAGGAGCCGTCGAGCCGCACGGCGCCGTCCAGGAGGAGAGCTCATGACCCAGACCGCCCAGGGCCCGGTCGCGGCCGGGCGGCCGGGGCCGCAGGCGCCCTCCGGCGCTCCCCCGCCCCGCTTCGAGGCCCGCGCGCACCGGTTCCGGCGCCGCCTGGAACGGCTCCTCGGCGTGCCCATGACGCAGGACAACGCGCTGGTGCCGCTGCGCAACGGCGACGAGATCTTCACCGCGATGCTCGCGGCCATCAGGTCGGCCGAGCGGAGCGTGGACCTGATGACCTTCGTGTACTGGCGGGGGTCGGTCGCCCGTGCCTTCGCGGTCGAGCTGGCGCGCCGGGCCCGGGCCGGTGTGCGGGTACGGCTGCTGCTGGACGGCTTCGGCAGCAGACTCATCGAGCGCGACCTGCTGACGCTGATGGAGGCGGCCGGGGTCCGGATCGGCTGGTTCCGCAGACCTCTGTCGCTGTCCCCGCTCAAGCAGAACCACCGCTGTCACCGCAAGGTGCTCGTGGTGGACGAGACGGTCGCCTTCACGGGAGGTGTCGGGATCGGCGAGGAGTGGTGCGGCGACGCACGCTCCGCCGCCGAGTGGCGCGACACGCATGTGAGCGTGCGCGGCCCCGCCGTCGACGGACTCGCCGCGGCCTTCACCCAGAACTGGGCGGAGTGCCGCGGCGAACTCGTGTCCGCCGACGACCGGTTCCCCGAGCAGCCGCCCAGCGGCACGGCCGCGGTGCAGGTGATCCGCGGATCCGCCGGCCACGGCTGGCAGGACATGCAGACCCTGTTCCGGCTGGTGCTGGAGTCGGCCGAGGAGCGGGTACGGCTGACCACGGCCTACTTCTCGCCGGACGCGTCCTTCGCCGCGCTGCTGGGCGCGACGGCGCGACGCGGCGTCGAGGTCGACCTGCTGGTGCCCGGTCCGCACACCGACAAGCCCGTCTGCCGGTCGGCCGGCCGGCGCCTGTACGGGGATCTGCTCGCCGCCGGGGTGCGGATATGGGAGTACCGGCCGACGATGATGCACGCCAAGATCGTCACCGTGGACGGGGTGCTGTCCCTGGTGGGGTCCAGCAACCTGAACCGGCGTTCGCTGGAGCACGACGAGGAGGTGATGCTGGCCGTGCTGGACGAGGAGTTCACCGCGACCCTGGACGGCCACTTCGAGCGGGACCGGTCGCTGAGCGAGGCCGTCGACGAGGAGCAGTGGCAGCGGCGGCCCCTCTCGCAGCGGCTGCGGGAGGCGTCGGTGCTGCCGATCCGCCGGTTCCTGTGAGTCCGCGGAGTGACGAGTTCCGTAGGACAGCACGAAGGGGTGGCACATCGGTGATGTGCCACCCCTTCGCCGTCGCCGGCCACCTCGGGCTCAGCCGAAGACCCGGTGCTCCGGGTGCGCGGCCATCTCACGGAGCAACTCGGCGTAGGCGTCGGCCAGCCGGGCGATCCGCTCGGGGGAGAACCGGTCCAGGGCGTAGGCGACCAGGACGCGTGCGCGCCGGTCGTCGTGGCGCAGCCGCAGGCTCAGCGGCCGGGAGATGTACGGGTCCGCCGGCATCTCCTGCTCCAGCGTCAGGCCGGCGAGCCGGACCGGGGCCTCGACATCGCGTTCCGTCGTGAACTGCACGTGGAAGAGCCGGTCCAGCAGGCCCGGTGCCGGCAGATGCGGCTCCAGCAGATGGGCGGGGAGGTCGTGGTGGGCGAAGTCCCGCGCGCTCTGCTCGTGCACCTGGGCGATCAGCGGGCCGAACGCGGGGTTCCCGGACAGGTCGGTGCGGACGACGACGTCGTTGGAGAAGTCGGCGATCAGGTCGCGCAGTTCGGTGCCGTCCCGGTAGGAGACCGGCACCCGGACACTGACGTCCCGCTGTCCCGACTCCCTGGCGAGCAGCGTCTGGAAGGCGACGAGACCGATGGTGTGGAAGGTCGTACGGGCACCCCTGGCCAGGTCCCGCAGGGTGTCGAAGACGTCGGCGGGCAGCTCGGTCTCGAGGAAGCCGCCGAGCGGCGAGCCCGGCTCGCCGTCCGGCCGGCGGTCCGTGGGCAGGACGGCCGGCTCGGCGCCGTCCAGGCGTTCCCGCCAGTACCGTGTCACCTCCGCTCCCCGCGGCCCGGCCATGCGCGCCCGGTGCTCGGCCGCGTAGTCCCCGTAGCGCAGGGGCAGTTCGGGCAGGGCCGCGGGGGTGCCGGTGATCCGGGCCAGGTAGCAGGCGCTCAGGTCGCGGACCAGGACCTCGACCGACCGGCCGTCGCCGATGATGTGGTGCATCAGCAGGAAGGCGAGGTGGTCGTCGTCCGCCAGGCGCAGCAGGTGCAGCCGGGCGAGGGGCCCTTCGGCCAGGTCGACGGGGAGATCGACCTGCTCCCGGGTGAAGCGGTCGTAGTCCGCGTGGTCCAGTTCGGTGACGGTGACCGGCAGCCGCAGGGACGGGGCGATCACCAGGTCCAGCCGGTCGTCCGCCCGGCGCAGGGTGCCGCGCAGATTGTCGTGGCGGGCCACGACGTCCTGCCAGGCCGCGTCCAGCGCCGGTACGTCGAGGGGGCCGCGCAGCCGGAGTGCGCCGAGGAGCAGGGGTGGGGTGGAGCCGAACCCGCCCTGCAGCGAGTCCCACATGCCCTCCTGGGCCAGCGAGGCCCGGAACCGCGTCTCCCCGGCGGCCTCGGCTGCTCCGGCCGGTGCGTCCGGCGCGGCCGCGGGCGTGGGCGGGCGCCGGCGGGCCCGCAGCAGCGCCGCCTCCAGCCGCCTGCGGGCCTCCAGGTCGTCCTTGGACACCGGACTCGCCGGTGCCGCCGTTCTCACCGGGTTCACCGGGTTCGTCGAGTTCGTCGAGTTCGTCGAGTTCGTCGCTGTCACGCTCGTCTCGTCCTCATGTCGTCGCGGGCGCCGGACGCAGATCGCCCGGCGCTCTTCGGGCCAGTGCCTGTCGGTCGGCTTTTCCGTTGGGCGTCAGGGGCATCGCGGGCAGGACGACGAGGAGTGCGGGCATCATCGCGGCGGGCAGCGTGCGCCGGGCACGCTCGCGCAGGGTCGCCGAGTCCTCCTCGGCCGGTCCGCTGACGTAGGCCACCAGCGCCTCGGCGACGACACCGTCCCCGACCGGGACGACGGCCACCGTCTCCACTCCGGGCAGTGCGCCGAGCTGGGCCTCGATGTCGCCGAGTTCGACGCGGTGGCCCCGGATCTTCACCTGCGAGTCGATACGGCCGAGGAATTCGAGGATGCCGTCCGGCCGCCACCAGCCGCGGTCCCCGGTGCGGTAGACACGTCCGCCCGGTGCGTCCGGGGCCGGTACGAAGGCCCGGTCGGTGGCCTCGCCGTTGTTCCGGTAGCCCTCCGCCAGCCGGGGGCCGCAGAGCAGGATCTCGCCGGCGAAGCCGGGGGGCAGCCGGTGCCCGCGCGGGTCGCGGACATGGACGACCGAACCGGCCACCGGCCGGCCGACCGGGTGTCCCACGCCATGGCCGGCGCCGTAGTCCAGGGCGGTGGAGCCCACGGAGTTCTCCGTCGGCCCGTACTCGTTGACCAGCCGGACGCCGGGCAGCAACCGCCGGTGCCGGACGATCAGTTCCGGTGAGGCGGCCTCCCCGGCGACGGTGACCGAGCGCAGGGCGGTGCCGTCGGCGAGGTCGTCCAGAAGGATCCGGTAGAGGCTGGGGACGACGGTCGCGTGGGTCACGCCGTGCGCGCGCAGCAGGGCGCCGGTCCGGGCGGCGTCGAGCCGCAGGTGTTCCGGCAGCAGCACCAGGCGGGCGCCGACCGTGAGGGCGGGGAAGATCTCCGCCAGCGAACTGTCGAAGAACAGGGACGAGATCACCAGGCAGCGGCTCTCGCGGTCCATCCCGTGGTACCGGCCGCGCCACCGTACGAAGGCGTGGACGGCGCCGTGCCGTACGGCGACGCCCTTGGGCACACCGGTGCTGCCGGAGGTGTGGATCACGTAGGCGGTGTCGTCCGGGCCCGGGGGCGGCACCGAGGGGTCGGCGCCCGGGTCCCGGGGCCGCCCGACGAGTCCGGCCACGTCGAACACGGGCCGGCCGGCCAGGGTTTCGGCGTCCGGTACGGCTGTGCCCGCCTCGGTCACCAGCGCGGCCGGGGAGAGGGTGGTGAGCATCGCCGCGAGCCGGGGGGCGGGCAGGTCCGGGTCGAGCGGGGCGTGGACGGCCCGGGCGCGCAGCACTCCGAGCATGACCGCCACCGCCTGCCACGACTTGCGGGCGAGCAGCGCCACCGGGTCGCCCTCGCGGACGCCGAAGGCCAGCAGCTGCCGGGCCACGCGCTCGGCCGCCGAGCGAAGCTCGCCGTAGGTCACCTCCGGACCGTCGGCTCCGGCGACCGCGATGTCGTCCGGATGGGCCGCGGCGTGCGCGAGGAATCCGGACAGCAGGGTGCCGGTGCCCTGCGGCTCCGGCTCGTCGGGGATCTCCCACCGCGTGAGCGCGTCCGCCCAGGAGGCGTCCGGCGGGACCAGGCCGAGGGCGTCGAGCGGGGTGTCCGGACCGCCGAGGCCGCCCAGTACGTGGTCGATCACTTCGGCCAGCACCTGCGCGAACCACGGTTCGAACCGCCCGCCGTCGGCGTCCACGCACAGCCGGCGTCCGCCGTCCGCGTCGCCTTCGAGGGTGACCACGAGCGGTGGGGGCGCACTGGGCAGGACCACGGGTGCGCCGGCGACGAGCACGTCGATCCCGGCCTCGGCGGCACCCGCCGTACACGCGGAGTCGGCCACGCTTCGCAGCAACTCCTCGGTGCCCGCCGCCCGCCGTCTGCCGACCGGGACGGGGACCGGCCCGTTCGCGCGCCACAGGTGCACCACCGCCTCGTCGGTGTCCTCCGCCGCGGCGACCGCCACACCCGTGGCGGCGCCGAGCAGCACGGTCTCGCCGTCGCCACGGCCGCCGCCGAAGGAGGCGAGGGCCGCGCGCGCGGGACCGCTCAGTGCCGCGCCGGCTCGGACGCGCCCGCGCTCGCCCGGCCCGGTCAGCCGTGGCCGCAGCCGGGTCCCCGCGCCCGCCGGTTCCCCGGCATCCGGCTCGGGGGCGGGCCGGGCCCGACGCGGTCGGGAGGGCTCGGTCCGTGCCGGGGCCGCACCGGCCACATGGCGGGTGAACGCGTCGAGCGACTGGTGCTCGTAGAGCGCGCGTACGGAGATGTCCACGCCGAACTCGGCGCGGCTGAGCTTGGCGATCCGGGCCGCCGTGAGGCTGTTGCCGCCCAGGTCGAACAGACTCGCCCCGGGATCGGTGACGCTCCAGCCGAGCGCCTCCTCCCAGACGGCGGTCATGCGGGCGGTCAGCCCGGCGTCGGCCGGGGGCGCGGCGTGCACGGTTGCGTGATCCGACATGAGGTCTCCAGTGCGGGGGTGCTCAGTGGGCGCCGGTCATCAGGCCGTGCAGTTCCTGCGCGAGGCGGTCCAGTAGCAGGGGCCAGGAGTCGACCAGGTACATGTGGCCGCCCGGCAGCTCGACGAGGCGGAAGGGCCCGGTGGTCGCGCCCCGCCAGGCACCGGCGGACTCCGCGGAGACCACGTCGTCGTCGGCGCCGCGCACGCTCAGCACCGGGAAGGGCAGCCGCTCGGCCGGATCCGGCCGGTGGCTCTCCTGCATCGCGATGTCGGTGCGCAGCGGCGGGAGCAGCAGTTCGCGCAGTTCGGGGTCGTCCAGGGCCGGGTGGTGGTAGCCGGCGATCCGTCGTACGCCGGCGACGAACGCGTCGTCGGGCAGCCCGGTGATGCGCTCGGCACGCGGGGTGCCGGGCGGGGTGGCGCCGCTCGGGACCAGTACCAGGTTCAGGTGGGGTGCCACGCGGGCGAGGGCGCGTGCGGTCTCGTACGCCAGGAAGGCGCCGAAGCTGTGGCCGAAGACGGCGACCCGGTCGGCGCCCTCGGTCTCCCGCAGCAGTTCGGGCACGATCACGTCGAGCAGCGTGCCGACGTCCCGGCACTCCGGCTCGGCGAACCGCTTCTCCCGGCCCGGCAGTTGGACGGGGACGACGCGCAGGTCGGGGTGGCTGCCGACCCAGGGCCGGAAGAACGCGGCGCCCGCGCCGGCCGGGGGCAGGCACAGCAGAGTGGTGCCAGACATGTCTTTCCTCGCTTCTCGTGTTCTGTCCGCGGCCGTTCGCCGATGGCTCAGTCGGCCGCCGGATGGTCCCCGGTCAGCCGCCGCAGGATCGTCCAGGCGACCTCGGCGACCGTGAAGTCGGCGTAGAGGTCGCTCAGGGCGAGCTCGACGGCGAAGGTGTCGCGCAGCCGCGCCGCCAGCCGTACGGCGGTCAGCGACTGCCCGCCCAGGTCGAAGAAGTTGTCGTGGATGCCGACCGCGTCCACCTCCAGCACCTCCGCCCAGATCCGGGCGACCTCCTCCTCGAACGGGGTGCGGGGCGCGCGGTCCCCCGTGCCGGCGGGGCTGTTCGGGGCGGGCCAGGCGGGCAGCTCGTCGACGGCGAGGTCCCCGGACGCGGTCCGCGGCAGGGCCTCGGCCTCGACGACGGCCGCGGGCAGCCAGGGACCGGGGACCCGGTCGCGCAGCAGCTTCAGCAGTGCCTCGGGGTCGGTGTGTTCGCCGGGCCGGGGCACGACGTAGGCGACGGGGCACGGGCCGCTCTGCGGTACGGCGCGGAGGACGACGGCACAGGAGGCGACGCCCGGCAGGCCGGCCAGGGCGGACTCGACCGCGGCCGGGTCGACCGGCAGTGCCTGGCGGGTGAGCAGGCCGTCGGTCCGGCCGAGCAGCAGTACGGTGCCGTCGGGGCGCAGCCGGGCCCGCTCGCCGGTCCTGAACAGCCGGCCGCCCGGTCGGTCGCCGTAGGGATCGGGCAGGTGGGTCGCGGTCGTCCGGCCGGGGGCGCCGTCCGGCCCGGTGCCGACGGCGGGCCCGCCGAGGTGGAGTTCACCGACGGCGCCGAAGGGCACGGGTTCCAGGTGCTCGTCGAGGACGTACAGGGCGTAGCCCGCCGGCCGGTGCGCCACCGGGTCCGAGCCGGCGGACGGCGGAGCCACGGCGTACGCGCCGGCGGTACCGGGCAGGACCCGGAGCCGGGGTGCGGGCTGTTCCCCTTCGGCGGTCTGCGCGTCCGCCGCGGGAGCGAGGTCGAGGGTGGCGCCGCTGGTCAGCGCCGGCAGCAGCTCGCGCAGGAACTGCTCGGGGCTGTCCGGCGCGCACCTCCAGCGGCCGCCGGGGCCGAGGTCCAGCGCGGCCGCGGTGCCCAGGGCGGCGGCGAGCAGCTCCGTGTGACCGATGGGCACGGTGGCGACGGCGCCCGGGCCGGTCACCGCCCAGGCCAGCAGGGCGGGCGCCGAGCCCGGCACGGGTGCCCTCGGGGTGGAGACCGGCACCGGCCCGGTGTTCTCCGGGAGGGTCGGCGAGGCCCCGGACTCGGTGAGGAGCGTGTGCGCCAGCGGTTCGGGCAGGCCGGGATGGAGCGGGAAGCAGGCGCCGCCCGCCTTGAGGACGGCGTACGCGGCCACCGCCAGGTCGGCCGACGGCGCGCTGCGCAGGGCCACCGGTGTGCCGGGGCGCACGCCCTGCGCACGCAGCCGCACGGCCAGCTCCTCGGCCCGCTGGTCGAGCTGCCGGTAGGACAGCTCGGTCTCCGGTGTGGTCAGCGCCGGGGCGTCCGGTGTCGCGGCCGCCCACCGCTCCACGGCCCCGTGGACCGGGCCGGTGACGGGCTCGCCGAGCGCGCCGGGCGCGGCGGCCAGGACCGTTTGGCGTTCCTCGGCGTCCAGCAGCGGCAGCCGGGACACGGGGCGGTCCGGCTGCTCGGCGATCGCCTCGAGGACGGCGACGAAGTGACCGGCCAGGCGCCGTACCGTGTCCGCGTCGAACACGTCGGTGCTGTACTCCAGCACCACCCGGTGGCCGTCGTCGCCCGGCCGGATGTCCATGGCCAGGTCCATCTTGGCGGTGCCGGTGCCGACGTGCACCATCTCGAAGGTGAGTCCGGCGGCGTGCCAGCGCTCGGGGGCCTTGGCCTGGAGCACCATCAGCACCCGGGCGGGGTCCTCGCCGGCGCCCGGCCCGTGCCGGCGCAGCAGGTCGGCGGCCTGCTCGAAGGGCAGTTCCTGATGGGCCACGGCACCCTGGAAGGTCGTCCGCACCCGGTCGAGCAGTTCGAGGAAGGTGGGGTCGCCGGACAGGTCCGTACGCAGGAACAGCGGATTGACGAAGTAGCCGATGAGTCCCTCGAGTTCGGGCCTGGTGCGACCGGCCAGCGGGGAGACGACGGTGATGTCGTCCTGTCCCGCGTAGCGGGCGAGCAGCACGTTGAAGGCGGCCAGCAGCACCATGAACGGGGTCGCGGTGCGCCGGCGGGCGAGCGCCTCCACGCGCTGCACCAGAGCGGACGGCAGCGGGAAGTGGTGGGCGGCGCCCCGGCCGCTGGCGACGGCGGGCCGCGGCCGGTCGGTCGGCAGCTCCGGGGGCCGCGCGCCGGACAGCTCACGGGCCCAGTGCGCGCGCAGCTCCGCCAGGTGCTCCCCGCTGAGCCGGTCACGCTGCCAGGCGGCGAAGTCGGCGTATTGGATGGCGAGTTCGGGCAGCTGTGGAGCCCGTCCCGCCAGGAGGGCCGCATAGGCCGCGGTCAGCTCCAGGAAGAGGATGCCCGAGGACAGGCCGTCGGTGACGATGTGGTGGATGGCGAGCAGCGCCACATGGTGGTCGGGCCCGAGGCGCAGCAGCCGGAACCGCATGAGCGGGCCCTGCCGCAGGTCGAAGGGCGTCTCCAGCTCACGGCGGGCGGTCTCCTCGAAGTCCTCCTCCGTGGTGTCCAGCACCGCGACGTCGACCGGCCCCGCCGGGTGGATCACCTGCACCGGATCGCCGCCGTCGAGGTCGAAGGTGGTGCGCAGCACCTCGTGACGCTCCACGACGAGGCCGAGGGCGCGCTCCAGCACCGGGATGTCCAGCGAGCCGCGCAGCCGTACCGCCGCGGTGACGTTGTACGCGGACTGGCCCGGGGTTATCTCGTTCTGCAGCCACAGGCTCTGCTGCGCGAACGATGTGTCGGCCACAAGGCTCTCTTCGGTCATCGGCGTCCGTCTCTCCTCGTCGCGCCGGCCGGGCGGCCGCGCGCCTCCCGGTGACTGCGCTGCTCCGCTGCATGGCACCGCACCGGATGCTGCACCGGCGCCGTACCGACCGGCAGTCGGGAGAGTCCCCGACTGTCCGGTGCCGCAGGGCCCCGGCAGCATCGGGTGCCCGCACCCAGGCCACGGCTGCCAGCAGCCCGGACCAGAAGGGGGTCACCCGAGGTGGCCGAACAAGCCCTCGCCGCCCACGCACGCCCGTCCGCCCAGCGCCGCTTCGGCCCGGGATTCCGCCGACTGTGGGCCGCGACGACGTTCTCCGGCCTGGGCGACGGGGTCCGGATGATCGCTCTGGCCGTCCTGGCGACCACGGTCACCAGCGATCCGTTGCAGGTGTCGCTGGTGACGGTGGCCGGGCAACTGCCCTGGGTGCTGGTGGGCCCCTTCGCCGGAACGCTCATCGACCACTGGGACCGCTACCGCCTGCTGTGGCTGTGCGACGCGGCCAGAACCGCCGTCCTGGCCGGCCTGGTCACGGTGCTCCTCACCGGCCGGGTGAGTCTCACCGCCCTGGTGGTGGTCGCCTTCCTGCTGAGTTCGGTCGAGACGATGGCGGAGAACCTGGCACAGGCCGTGGTGCCCGACATGGCCGTCACCGACGCCCTCGACTCGGCCAACAGCAGGCTGCTCACCGGCCAGTTGATCACGATGGAGTTCCTCGGCCCACCGCTGGGCACGGCCCTGTTCACGATGGCGCACGTGCTGCCGTTCGGGGTCGCCACCGCGTGCTTCGCGGTGTCCGCGCTCCTCGTCCTCAAGGTCCGCCCGAACGGCGCGGCCGTACCGGGCGCGCCCCTCACGCTGCGGACGCTGGGGTCGCGCACCGCGGCCGGGATGGTGTGGCTGTGGCGGCACCGGCTGCTGCGGGTGGTGTGCCTGCTGGTGGCCCTGTTCAACTTCGCTGTCCTGGCGGTGCTCGGCATCGCCGTGCTCTACGCCCTGGACACGCTCAGGCTCAGCCAAACCATGTACGGACTGCTGATGCTGGTCATCGCCGGCGGCGGACTGATCGGCGTGGTGACCGCGCCGATGGTGGTCTCCGCGCTGGGCCGCGGCCGGGCCCTGCAGCTCTCCTTCGCCCTGTGCCCGGCGTCCTTCGCCGTCGCCGGCTGGACCTCGCACCCCATGGTGGCCGCCCTCGCGCTGACGTTCGTCGGCGCCGCCATCACGCTCGGCAACGTCATCACGGCGACGCTGCGGCAGACCCTGGTCCCGAAGGAGCGTTTCGGCCAGGTCAACGGGGCCTACCGGCTGGTGATCAACGGTCTGACGCCGCTCGGTGGGCTCGCCGGCGGGCTGGTCGCGGACCGGTTCGGGCTGCGGGCGCCGTTCTTCTTCGCTGCCGGCCTGCTACTCCTGTGCACCCTTCTCGCCCTGCCGCTGCTCCCTCGCCGCGCGCTCGACACGCTCCCGGAGCCCGGCACCGGGACCGGGGCTCCCGAATCCGGTGAGAACTGACCTCCGGTCCTGCCGTTCACCGACACCGCCGCCCGGTCGCCAGGCACACTGCGGGCATGGTGGACAGCGTTTTCCGTGACGTCGAACTCGCCGCGCTCTACGACAGGTTGAACCCATGGGGCCCCGACGACGACTTCTACCTGGAGCTCGTCATGGCGGCCGAGGCGGTCCTCGACGTCGGCTGCGGAACCGGGCGGCTGCTGCGCGGCGCCCGGAGGGCCGGGCACCGGGGCCGGCTCACCGGCCTGGACCCGGCGGCAGCCATGCTCGTACAGGCGCGGCGCGCGCAGCCGGGCGCCGAATGGGTGCTCGGGGACCTGACGACCCATGCCTGGGACGGGTCGTTCGACCTGGTCGTGATGACCGGTCACGCCTTCCAGGAGATCCTCGCCGACGAACAGGTGCGCGGCCTGCTGCACGGAGTGCGCCGGGCGCTCGCCGGCGGCGGCCGGTTCGTCTTCGAGACCCGCAACCCGGCCGCCCGGGCCTGGGAGCGCTGGACCCCGGACCGGGTGCACGAGATCACCGACCGGGACGGCGAGCCGGTACGCGTCTGGCACGACGTCGACCCGGCCCCCACCGGGGACCGGGTCACGTTCACGGAGACCTACGCGGGGACGCGCTGGCGCCGGCCGCAGGTGTGCCGGAGCACCCTGCGGTTCCTGGACGCCGACGCCCTGGACGGCTTCCTCGGCGAGGCCGGCCTGACCGTCGCCGAACGCTACGGGGACTGGGGGCGGGGGCCCGTCACCCCCGCCAGCCCCGAGATCGTCACCGTCGCCCGGCCGAAGGACCAGGGCCTCTCTTTCGGATCCTGCCGGGGTCGCGGGGCCTGATCCGAAAGAAAGTCCCTACTTGTCCGTGTCCTCGAGCGCCGCCAGCGCCGGGTCCAGGACGATGTCCTCGTCGCGGGCCTCGGTGGTCGGCTCCTCCGGGAAGTGGCAGGCCGTCAGGTGGCCGTCCCGGTTCCCGGAGATCTGGACCAGCGGCGGCTCCTCGGTCGCACACTTGTCCTGGGCCTTCCAGCAGCGGGTGCGGAAGCGGCAGCCGGACGGCGGGTGGATCGGCGAGGGGACGTCGCCGGAGAGACGGATCCGCTCGCGGTCCGCGGTCTCCTCGTCCACGCCGACCTCGGGGACGGCCGAGAGCAGGGCGTGGGTGTACGGGTGCCGGGGCCGGTTGTAGATCGAGTCCCGGTCACCGACCTCGACCACCTTGCCGAGGTACATCACCGCGACGCGCTGCGAGAAGTGCCGCACGACGGCCAGGTCGTGGGCGATGAACAGGAAGGCGATGCCCAGTTCCTTCTGAACCTCCTGGAGCAGGTTCACCACCTGCGCCTGGATGGACACGTCCAGCGCGGAGACCGGCTCGTCCGCCACGATCAGCTTCGGGCTCAGCGCCAGGGCGCGGGCGACGCCGATGCGCTGACGCTGACCGCCGGAGAACTCGTGCGGGAAGCGGTTGTAGTGCTCCGGGTTCAGACCGACGAGCTCCAGCAGCTCCCGCGCCTTCTTCTCCCGGCCGCCCTCCGGCTCGATGCCGTTGACCTCCATCGGCGACTTGATGATCGTGCCGACGGTCTGGCGCGGGTTCAGCGAGGAGTACGGGTCCTGGAAGATCATCTGGATCTCGGACCGGACGGGCGCCAGTTCGCGCCGCGAGGCGGTGGTGATGTCCCGCCCCGCGTAGTGAATGGTGCCGCCGGTCGGCTCCAGCAGCCGGGTGATGAGCCGGCCCGTGGTCGACTTGCCGCAGCCGGACTCGCCGACCAGGCCGACGCTCTCGCCGACGCCGACGGTCAGGTCGATGCCGTCGACGGCCTGCACCGCGCCGACCTTCCGCTTGATCGGAAAGCCGCCGTAGATCGGGAAGTGCTTGGTCAGTCCCTTGACCTCGAGCAGCGTCTCCGACGAGGTGCCGGTGGTGCCCTGCTGTGCGGGGAGGGTGAGGTTGTCGCTCATGTCTCGGTTCTCCCTATCGCAGCCGGGGCTGGATCTGGTCGATGAAGATGGTCTGCTTCTGCTCGGGCGTGAGGTGGCACGCGGTGGAGCGGCCCTCGCCCAGCGGCGGCCGGACCTCGGAGCACAGGTTGCCCTGCACCTCGTCCTTGAACGCGCAGCGCGGGTGGAAGGGGCAGCCCGACGGCGGGTTGAGCAGCGAGGGCGGGCTGCCGGGGATCGGCGTCAGCGCCGTGTTGATGTCGCTGTCCAGACGCGGCATCGAGCTGAGCAGGCCCCAGGTGTAGGGGTGCTTCGGGTCGTGCAGCACCTCCTTGACGGTGCCGCGCTCCACGGCCCGGCCGGCGTACATCACCAGCAGGTCGTCCGCCATGTGGGAGATGACGCCGAGGTCGTGGGTGATGAAGATGATCGCGGAGCCGAACTCCTGCTGCAGGTCCTTGAGCAGGTCCAGGATCTGCGCCTGCACGGTCACGTCGAGCGCGGTGGTCGGCTCGTCGGCGATCAGCAGGTCGGGGTCGCACATCAGCGCCATGGCGATCATGGCGCGCTGGCGCATACCCCCGGAGAACTGGTGCGGGTAGTCGTCGAAGCGGACCTTGGGCTGCGGGATGCCGACCTTCTCCAGCATCTGGATGGCCCGGTCCTTCGCCTCTTTCTTGGAGGCGCCGCGGTGCTTCATGAACGGCTCGGACAGCTGGCGGCCCACCGTGTAGAACGGCGACAGGGCGGTCAGCGGGTCCTGGAAGATCATCGCCATCTTGTTGCCGCGGAGCTGCTCCAGCTCCTTCTCTTTGGCGGTGACGAGTTCCTTGCCGTCGAGGACGATCTCGCCGTCGATGGTCGAGGTGCGGGGGTTGTGCAGGCCCAGGATCGTCAGGTTGGTGACGGACTTTCCGGAGCCGGACTCGCCGACGATGCCCAGGGTCTTGCCGCGCTCGACGTCGAAGGAGAGGCCGTCGACCGCCTTGACGATGCCGTCCTCGGTGGAGAACTGCACCTTCAGATCGCGCACCGAGAGGAAGCTCTCCGGACCGGTCGGGGCCGACGCGTCCTCGGTCTTGGTCAGTGTGGTCACGGTGGTTCGTTCTTCCTAGGAGAGCCGGACGCGCGGGTCGATCCAGGCGTACGCGATGTCGGTGAAGATGTTGAAGATCAGGATGAAGAAGGCACCGAACAACATGACGCCCATGGTCAGCGGGAGGTCCTTGTGGATCGCGCCGTCCACGGCCAGGCGACCGATGCCCTGCAGGGAGAAGGTCAGCTCGGTGACGACGGCACCGCCGAGCATGCTGCTGATGTCGATGCCGAGGACGGTGACGATCGGGATGAGCGCGCCGCGCCAGGCGTAGCGGAAGAAGACGTACTTGCGCGACATGCCCTTCGCCCGGGCGGTGCGCACGTGCTCCTCGGCGAGCTGCTCGATCATCGACGAGCGCGCCATACGGGTGTACTGCGCGGTGAAGATGGTGGCCATCACCAGCGTGGGCAGCAGCATGCCCATGAACCAGCCCCACGGGTCCTGGGTGATGGGCACGTACGAGGGGTTGTCCATCCAGCCCGTGCTGTAGACGAAGATCCACAGGACGATCGGGCCGAGGAAGTAGATCTGGAACGAACTGAGCACCATCGAGACGCCGGTGGCGACCTTGTCGACGGTGGAGCCGCGCCGGTAGGCGGCGATCATGCCGGCTCCGACACCGATCACCAGGAAGACGACCGCACCGCCGGCGGTGAGCGTCAGGGTGGTCGGGAAGCGGTCCATGATCGTCGACCAGACCATGTCGCCCGAGTAGAACGACTGGCCGAGGCACGGGGCGCTGCAGTGGCCGGTCGGGAAGTCACGGCCGACGAAGATGCCGGACATGAAGTCCCAGAACTGCTGGGCGATCGGCAGGTTGAGGCCGAGGGCCTGGCGGATGTCCTCCAGCCTCTGGGGAGAGCAGTCCTTGCCACAGGCCAGGGAGGCGTAATCGGATGGCGCGGCGACGAACAGGAAGAACGTGACGGCGCCGATGAGGAACAGGGTGACCAGGGCACCGACCGTGCGCCGGAGGATGAACTGAAGCATGGCGGGAGGGCTGCTCTCTGCGGAGACGAGTGGGAGGTTTCACGGAGGTACGGGGACGCGCTCCGCCTGGTGCGCGTCCCCGCGTTCAGCCGTAGAGAGTTACGACTTCTTCAGGTACAGCTGGTTGATGTCGATGAGGCTCGACACCGATCCGTAGCGGGCGCCGCCCACGTTCGACCCGGAGAGCTGGAACTGCTTGGTGTACCACAGCGGAGCAGCCGGGACGACCTTCTCCAGCATGTAGTGCTGGGCTTCCTTCCAGGTCGCGGCAGCCGCGGTGGGCTTCTGGGTCAGCGCCTTCTTGATGAGGGCGTCGAGCTTGGCGTCCTTGATGTGCGAGTAGTTCGGCGAACCGTCCGCGACCTGCGAACCGTCGTAGACCGGCGTGACGACCGTACCCGGGGACGGCCAGTCCTGGCCCCAGCCCGAGATGTACATGTCGTACGGGTTGTCGAGCTTGCCGATCTGCTCGTAGTAGCTCGCGGCGTCGACCTCCTTGGAGACGACGTTGAAGCCGACCTTGGTCAGGGCGTCCTCGATGGCGACCTTGCGCTTCTGACCGTTCTCGCTGTTGGCGTAGGCGAAGACGACCTTCTTCTCGGACGCCGGGACGTCCTTCAGGAGCTCCTTGGCCTTGGCGATGTTGCCCTGCGGCGTCTTCAGACGGCCGTACGGGTCGTACTTCGCCTCGTAGCCCGGCAGGGTCGGGGCGAAGTAGTTCGGGGCCACGTCACCGCCGTAGACACCACCCTCACCGGCGATGAGCGACTTGGAGTTCACGGCGTACGTGATGGCCTGGCGGACCTTCAGGTCCTTGACGCGGTCCAGGTTGAAGGTGAGCTGCATCACGTAGGGCTGGTAGCCCTTGACCGTGCGCTTGCTGACCGCCGGGTTCTTGATGACGTCCTGGATCTGCGTGGCCTCGACGCCGCCGGTGAGCTGGATGGAGTTCTTGTCGCTGCCCTGGTCGGCGATCAGACGCTTGGTCTGGGTCGACTCGGTCACGCCGAACTGGAAGTTCCACCCGTCCACGTACTGGTGGCGCACGGAGTCGGTCTTCGGGTCCCAGTTGGTGTTCTTGACGAGCACCAGGGACTTGCCGTTCTTGTACGACTGGATCTTGTACGGGCCGGTGGCGACCGGAGCCTTGTCGTACTTCTCCTTCGTGTCGCCCTTCGTGGGGACGATCGCGTAGCCGGCCATGGCCAGCGTCTGCGGCAGGTCCGGGCGGGCCTGGTCGAAGTGGAAGATGACGGTCTTGTCGTCCGGGGTGTCCAGGACGGACTTCGGCAGGTGCTTGCCGTCGAAGCCACCGCCCGGCAGGAGCTTGCGGTAGTCGCTGGCGTACTTCTTGCCGGCCAGCCAGTTCTGCAGGTAGGGCGGGCCGTCGAAGATGAACTTCGCGAACTGGCGCTCGACGGTGTGGCGGACGTCGGCGGACGTGATGGCGTTGCCCTTCGCGTCCTTGATGCCGTCCTTGAGGGTGAACGTCCAGGTCTTGCCGCCGTCCGACATCTTGCCGGAGTCGGTCGCGAGGTCACCCGCGACCGAGACGTTGCCGTTGCCGTCCTCCTGGAACTGGGTCAGGCGACGGAAGAGCAGGTTGGCGACCTGACCGGCGTCGGAGACGTAGATCTGGCCCGGGTCCAGGTGCGAGAGGCCCGCCTCCTGGTACACCGTGATGGTGCCGCCGCTCTGAGCACCGGCGACGTCCTTGGCCGGACCGGTGGAGCCGGCGGCGTCGGCGTAGGTGACCGCCTTCGACTGGACCGAGGCTTCCTTCTGGTCCTTCTTGGAGTTGTCGCCGGTGTTGGTGCCCTTGTTCTCGGAGCACCCGGTGAGCGCGAGGGAACCGGCCGCGATCGCGACGACGATGGCCTGCGCTCTGCGCGAGCTGAACGACTTCATGAGGCGAATGCACCTACCTGTCGGTTGATATTCCTGAGTACTGCCTGACGCGGCTGGTAGGCCGACTCCGGGGGTGGCAGTCATCCCCCCACAAGTGGACGATCTACCGCCCGGACTTGGGGTCGAACGCGTCCCGCACCGAGTCTCCGAGGAGGTTGAAGGCAAGGACGAAGATCACCAACGCGATACCGGGGAAGAAGATGAACGCCGGGTCCTGCTCGGTGTACCTGGAGCCGGCGGCGAACAGCTTGCCCCAGTCCGGGGTCGGCTCGACGAAGCCGACACCGGCGAAGGACAGGAACGCGATGGTGAGGATGGTGCTGGGCAGTGTGTACGTGAACTGCACCAGGATGGGCGTCACCACGTTGGGCAGGATCTCCTTGCGGACGATCCTCCAGGGCGAGGCGCCGGAGACCTTGGCGGCCTCCACGAACTCGCGCTCACGCAGGGACAGCACGGTCGAGCGGACGAGGCGGGCCATGCCCATCCAGCCGAGCAGCCAGAGTACGAGCAGCATCGCCACCGCACGGAAGTACGTGGGCGTCTCCTCCCGCGGGTCCACGAAGAACGCGGTCACCACGGGCATGAAGGCGATGAAGAACAGCTGCTGCGGGAAGGCGAGGAAGAAGTCGGTGACGCGGCCGATCCAGTAGTCGGTCTTGCCGCCGAAGTAGCCGCCGATCAGACCGAGGACGACACCCGTCACCATCATCAGGACCGTGATGCCCACCGCCATGTACAGCGAGGTACGCATGCCGTACACCAGCATCGCGAACACGTCGCGTCCGTACTGCGGCTCGACGCCGAACCAGTGCGTCCCGGACAGGCCGCCGAAGTAGCCGAGCGGCAGACCGAAGTCGTCCAGGACCGGGGTGTCCTGGTAGGTCGGGTCCTGCCCGTACAGGGTGTACGGGTCCGTCCCGCTGAGCTTCGTCAGCAGCGGCGCCGCCACGGCGATGACGAAGTAGAAAATCACTATCGCGGCACAGATGACACCGGTACGGTCACGCTTGAAGCGCTGCCACATCAACTGGCCGGGAGAGCGACCCTCGAGCTTCTTCTCGACCTTGACAGGCTCGGGCTTCGACTCGAGTTCGGGCTCCAAGGCAACCGACGGCCCGGAGCCTTCAGCCTTGGCTGGACTGGTCATGTGTGTTCTTCCCCCGGGGGGTTGGAGAGCTGAGCGCAGCGCAGATACCGGAGAGTTCTGCGGTTTGGGGGAACTTTCGCCAATGTGTTCAACGCGCGTCAAGGGCGGAAGACATAGGGATCTCCCTACCTTCAATTTTTTGAGCAAAAATTGCAAAGATCGACACCTGTGCGCGCTTGACATGAATAACGACAACCCGGCAAATCGGACAGGCTGTCACTTTTTTCGGTTTACATGTCCGAAACGTGAAGCGCACGTCCCCGGTATGCGAACACTTGCTCCGTCCCCGTCCCGCTGACCGCACAGTCGGCTCATGGATACCCGCACGAGGTGCGGACATGCCGGCGGGCACGCCGAAGGCCCGGCCCTCCTGACGGCGGAGGACCGGGTCTCAGGGAGCGGCTGAGGAGACCGTCAGCCGTGCTTGGCGCGGCTCGCGGCGCGGGCGCGCTCGCGGGCGTCCAGGTTCACCTTGCGGATGCGAACGGCCTCCGGGGTCACCTCGACGCACTCGTCGTCGCGGCAGAACTCCAGGGACTGCTCCAGGGAGAGCTTGCGCGGCGGGACGATGGCCTCGAACGAGTCGGCCGACGAGGACCGCATGTTCGTGAGCTTCTTCTCCTTGGTGATGTTCACGTCCATGTCGTCGGAGCGCGAGTTCTCACCGACGATCATGCCCTCGTACACCTCGGTGCCCGGCTCCGTGAACAGCACGCCGCGCTCCTGGAGGTTCGTCATCGCGAACGCGGTGACGGCGCCGGAGCGGTCGGCGACCAGCGAGCCGTTGTTGCGGGTCTGCAGCGGCCCGAACCAGGGCTCGAAGCCCTCGTGGATGGAGTGGCCGATACCCGTGCCGCGGGTCTGGGTCAGGAACTCCGTCCGGAAACCGATCAGGCCGCGGGAGGGCACCACGAACTCCATGCGGACCCAGCCCGAGCCGTGGTTGGACATGTTGTCCATCCGGCCCTTGCGGACGCCCATGAGCTGCGTGACGGCACCCATGTGCTCCTCGGGCACGTCGATCGTCATGCGCTCGACGGGCTCGTAGGTCTTGCCGTCGACGTCCTTGGTGACGACCTGCGGCTTGCCGATGGTCAGCTCGAAGCCCTCGCGGCGCATCTGCTCCACCAGGATGGCGAGCGCCAGCTCACCACGGCCCTGGACCTCCCAGGCGTCCGGACGCTCGGTGTCGAGGACGCGCAGCGAGACGTTACCGATCAGCTCGCGGTCCAGGCGGTCCTTGACCTGGCGGGCGGTGACCTTGCGGTCCTTGACCGCCGCCTTCGCGTCGGCGCCCTTGCCGGTGCCGCCGCGGCCGACCAGCGGGGAGGTGTTGGTGCCGATGACCATGGAGATGGCCGGCTCGTCCACCGTGATCAGCGGGAGCGGGATCGGGTTCTCCGTGTCGGCGAGGGTCTCGCCGATCATGATCTCCGGGATACCGGCGACGGCGCAGATGTCACCCGGTCCGGCCTTCTCGGCGGGCTTGCGGGTGAGCGCCTCGGTCATCATCAGCTCGGTGATGCGGACGTTGCCGACGCTGCCGTCACGCTTGATCCACGCGACCGTCTGGCCCTTGCGCAGCTCGCCCTGCTCGACACGGAGCAGCGCGATACGGCCGAGGAAGTTGTCGGCGTCGAGGTTGGTGACGTGCGCCTGGAGCGGGGCCTCCTCGTCGTAGTTCGGGGCCGGGATGTGCTCCAGGATCGTGGAGAAGAACGGCTCGAGGCTGTCGCTGTCGGCCGGGACCGTGCCGTCGTCCGGCTTGGTCAGCGAGGCGACGCCGTCACGGCCGCAGGCGTAGACGATCGGGAACTCGATCTGGTCCTCGTCCGCGTCCAGGTCCAGGAAGAGGTCGTAGGTCTCGTTGACGACCTCGTCGATCCGGGAGTCCGGGCGGTCCGTCTTGTTGATGCACAGGATGACGGGCAGGCGCTGCTGGAGGGCCTTGCGCAGCACGAAGCGGGTCTGCGGCAGGGGGCCCTCGGAGGCGTCGACGAGCAGGACGACCCCGTCGACCATCGACAGACCGCGCTCGACCTCGCCGCCGAAGTCGGCGTGGCCGGGGGTGTCGATGATGTTGATGGTGATCGGGTCCCCGCCGTCCTTCGGGTGGTACTTGACCGCCGTGTTCTTGGCGAGGATCGTGATGCCCTTCTCACGCTCCAGGTCGTTCGAGTCCATCACCCGGTCGTCGACCTGGTCGAGCTGGTGGGCGGCGAACGCGCCGGCCTGCTTCAGCATGCCGTCGACGATGGTGGTCTTGCCGTGGTCGACGTGGGCGACGATGGCGACGTTGCGGATGTCGTGGCGCGTGGCCATATTGCGGCGTACTCCCGGAGTGTGAGGAAAGCCTGCGCGTACGTCTGTGATACGCGGGCCCTGCCGGGCTTGACATGCCACGGCCTCACCCCATGGTACGTGGCCCCGAGCGAGTCGGCCTCCTCAGGGCCAAGGGCCTCAGCCGCGGGACGGGCCCGGAGCGACCTTCACGCCCTTCTTCAGGAAGCCCATGTCCTCGAAGACCGGCGTCTGGAATCCGAACGCTCCCGCGTTGGCCAGGGTCTTGCGGGCACCGACCAGCTGCGGCCGCTGATAGAGCGGGATGGACCCGGCCGAGGCCCAGATGCGGGAGTCCGCCTTGCGGATCAGGTCGCGCTCCTCGTCCTCGTCCAGCGTCGAGGCCGCCTGGTCGAAGAGCTGGTCGACCTGGTCGGTGCCGACCCGGGTGAAGTTCTGCTCGACGTTCACCGAGCCGTCGGCGGCCGGGACCGGCTTGGCGTAGATCGACCGGGCGTCGGTCGCGGGGAAGGCGGAGGAGGGCCAGGAGTAGAGGGCGAGGTCGTAGTCGCCGGCGGCGACGTGGTCCTTGAAGTAGCTCTCGTCCGAGACCTTGGTGATCGTCGTGCGGATGCCGACCTTCTCCAGCATCGCCGAGATCCGCAGTGCGACGGTGTTCAGGGTCTCCGAGCCGGGCCCCGAGGGGAGCACGAAGCGCAGGGCGAGCGCCTTGCCGTCCTTGGCGAGCGGGCCGGTCACGGCGCCGGCCGGGGCCGCGGTGCCCTGCGGGGCGTAGGCGCCCGGCGCGCCGCCGTTGCCGCTGTACTGCCTGCCGTCCTGGGCGAGGTGCCGGCCGCCCTCGTCGCCCTTCTCCCGCCTCTCCTCGGCCGACTCGTGGTGCTTGCCCTTGTCGTCCTCGCCGACGATGTACTCGCCGTCCGGCCCGCCGTCGGACTTCTTCTCCCGCTCGCTCTTCTCCCGCTCGGCGCCGGCCGCCTTCTCGGCCTTCTTCTCCTCCTTCACCGGCCCCCCGGGCACCCAGCCGGCGTCCGCGAGCAGGGCCTGCGCCTCCTTGGTGTCCTGGCCGCCGAGCGCGCCGCTGCTGTCGGCGTAGGCGTCCTGTCCGGACAGGGCGAGGTGGCTGCCGACCGGGACGGCGGGCAGGCCCAGCGGGGTCAGCACGAGCTTGGCCAGCTCGGTGCGGTCGAGCGCGCGGGCGACGGCCCGGCGGACCCGGTCGTCGGCGAGGATTCCGCCGGCGCCGTTGAGGGCGAGCTGGGTGTACGCGGGCTCCAGCGACCTGCGGACGTCGAAGGCGCGCAGTTCCTGCTGCTGCTCCAGGTACCGGGTGATCGCCTTGTGCAGCTTCTTCCTGCCGACCTTGACCTCGTCGGAGTCGAAGCCGTGGGCGAGCGCCCAGGAGCGCAGCTTCTTCGCCGAGGTCTTCCCACCGCCCTGCAGCGGGGTGCCGGTGCCCTTCTGGCGGGAGGCGAGGTCGATCCGCTCGGCCTCGGCCGGGTCGATGTCGGCCAGGTCCACGCTGCCGTCGGCGAGCGCCGCCGCCCGCTCGTCGCGAGCCACGGCGTGCAGCACGATCTCGTTCAGTTTGGCGGGCTTGCCCCACCACCGCGGGTTGCGGGTGAGGACGACGTCCTTGCGGGCGGTGTCGACCTTCTCGACCTTGAAGGGTCCGGCGGTGACCTGCAGCTTGCGCCGGGCGCCGTCGTTGAAGGCGTCCGGGGTGCCCATGACGTCCTTCGGGTACAGCGGGGAGAACAGCGACCTCCAGTCGGCGTAGGGACGGGAGAAGGTGACCCGGACCTGGAGGTCGTTCGCCCCGCGCTCGATCTTGGCGATGCGGTCGTAGCCGGCGTTGCGGGCGGTCCAGTAGGAGCTGTCCCTGCCGGACAGGGCGCGCCACTGGGCGACGAAGTCGGGGGCGCCGATCTCCCGTCCGTCGCTCCAGACGGCCTGCTGGTTCAGCTTGTACAGCACGACCTGGCGTGGCTCGGTCTCGATGACCTTGGCGGACTCCAGATAGGCGGGATCGGCCACCGGGCGTCCGGCGGCGTCGAGCTGGAACATCGAGGGCAGCACGGCCTGGGCGATACGGGTGGTGCCCGCGTCGGCGTCGGCCTGGAAGGCGTTCAGGGTCTCCGGTACGGCGTCCACGGCCCACTTCAGGGTGCCCCCCTCGGCGACCTTGTCACGGGCGACGAGAGCGATGTCCTGCCCGGCCAGCGGGCGGCTGGGCTCCTCGTCGGAGCCACAGCCGGCGAGGAGGGGCACCACCAGGGCGCCCGCGGTCAGGAAGGCGGCCGAGCGCAGGACCGCGCGCAGGCCGACGCCGTCGTGGGACATCTCTGCTACCTCCGGAAAGCCGCGGGCTTTATGCTCACTTTTGTCGATATATGGCGTTCGTCACTTTTGGCGGTATATGGAGCTGATCAGATCTATGCAACCACTGAAGAGGAAAGGATCCAGCAACAGCGGGCGACACGGCGGCGACAGAGGGTAAGCCCACCCGTGCGGCGCAACACACCGAATGTGCATCCGTACGCCTCGGCCAATCGGTGCACATCTCTTCACAGCGACAGGTGTGACGCGCAACACTCCAAGGCGCATGAACGTTGCCACCAGGGCCCGCAGGACCCGTGGAAGTGAGGGCAAGTCATGTCCGTGCACGACGAACTGACATCAGTCCAGCGCAACCTCGACGACCTCTACCGGTCGCTGGCGCGTCTGGAGAAGCAACTCGGCAGCAAAGGCCTGGAGATGCGCCGGGTCCGCATGGACGCCGACCATCTGCGCGAGAGCCTGGCGCTGCTGCGGGAAGCGGCCAGCACCCCGGCCGCTCCGCACCGGCCCGACCTCGTCACCATCTCCGACACTCCGTACGACATCAGCCTGTGGACGGACTCGGACGACGAGGGCCTGGGCGCCCGCGACCGGCACGCTCCCTGACCTCGAACCCGACCGGAGTCATCCGTTGGCCACTGGTACGGAACCCCAACAGAACAGCGGCGGCGTACGCACCCGTACGCGCGCCGCGATCGCCGCACCGCATCTGCGGACCGACCGCTGGTGGCTGGCGCCCGCCGTCACCGCGGCCGGTCTGTTCGCCTTCGTCGTCTACTCGACCTGGCGGGCCTTCGCGAACGCGCACTACTACGCGGCGCCGTACGTCTCCCCGTTCTACTCGCCCTGCCTGGCGGAGAACTGCCAGACCATGCACGCGGGGCCGAACGCCGACGTCTTCGGGAGCTGGTGGGCCATCTCGCCCGCCGTCATCATCCTGATCTTCCCGCTCGGCTTCCGGCTGACCTGCTACTACTACCGCAAGGCGTACTACCGCAGCTTCTGGGCCTCACCGCCCGCCTGCGCGGTGGCCGAGCCGCACCGGAAGTACACCGGCGAGACCCGCTTCCCGCTCATCCTGCAGAACGTCCACCGGTACTTCTTCTACGCCGCCCTGCTGGTGGCCGGCGTGCTGACCTACGACACCGTGCTGTCCTTCCGTGACCCGCACTACCGCTGGGGCCACATGGGTCTTGGCACCCTCGTCTTCCTGGTCAACATCGTGCTGATCTGGGCGTACACGATCTCCTGCCACTCCTGCAGACACATCGTCGGCGGCAAGCTCAAACACTTCTCCAGGCATCCCGTGCGGTACCGGGCGTGGCAGTTCGTCGGGAAGCTGAACGCCCGGCACATGCAGCTCGCCTGGGCGTCCCTGCTGAGCGTGGCGCTCGCCGACTTCTACGTGTACCTGATCGCGTCCGGCGTCTTCGACGATCCGCGGTTCTTCTAGATGAGTGGGGCTTTCTGATGTCCGTGGTGGACCGGCAGGAGTGGGACGTCGTCGTGGTCGGCGCGGGCGGCGCGGGGCTGCGGGCGGCGATCGAGGCGCGCGAGCGGGGCGCCCGTACGGCGGTGATCTGCAAGTCGCTGTTCGGCAAGGCGCACACGGTGATGGCCGAGGGCGGCATCGCCGCGGCCATGGCCAACGCCAACGAGCACGACAACTGGCAGGTCCACTTCCGCGACACCCTGCGCGGCGGCAAGTTCCTCAACCAGTGGCGGATGGCCGAGCTGCACGCGCAGGAGGCCCCGGACCGGGTGTGGGAGCTGGAGACCTGGGGCGCGCTGTTCGACCGAACGAAGGACGGCCGGATCTCGCAGCGCAACTTCGGCGGCCACGAGTACCCGCGCCTCGCCCACGTCGGCGACCGTACGGGCCTCGAGCTGATCCGCACCCTCCAGCAGAAGATCGTCGCGCTGCAGCAGGAGGACAAGAAGGAGACCGGGGACTACGAGTCCCGGCTGAAGGTCTTCCAGGAGTGCACGGTCACCCGGGTCCTGAAGGACGACGGACGCGTCTCCGGCGTCTTCGCCTACGACCGCGAGACCGGCCGCTTCTTCGTCCTCGAGGCTCCCGCCGTGGTCGTGGCGACCGGCGGGATCGGCAAGTCCTTCAAGGTCACGTCGAACTCGTGGGAGTACACCGGCGACGGGCACGCGCTGGCGCTGCTCGCGGGCGCGCCCCTGCTGAACATGGAGTTCGTGCAGTTCCACCCGACGGGCATGGTCTGGCCGCCGTCGGTCAAGGGCATCCTCGTCACCGAGTCGGTCCGCGGTGACGGCGGGGTGCTCAGGAACTCCGAGGGCAAGCGGTTCATGTTCGACTACATCCCGGACGTCTTCAAGGAGAAGTACGCCGAGTCGGAGGAGGAGGGCGACCGGTGGTACGACGACCCCGACAACAACCGGCGACCCCCCGAACTGCTTCCGCGCGACGAGGTGGCCCGGGCGATCAACTCCGAGGTGAAGGCGGGCCGCGGCTCACCGCACGGCGGTGTCTTCCTGGACGTGTCGACACGGATGCCGGCGGAGGTCATCCGGCGCCGGCTGCCCTCCATGTACCACCAGTTCAAGGAGCTGGCGGACGTCGACATCACCGCGGAGGCGATGGAGGTCGGGCCCACCTGTCACTACGTGATGGGCGGCATCGCGGTCGACTCCGACACGGCGGCCGCGCGCGGGGTGCCCGGACTGTACGCGGCCGGTGAGGTCGCGGGCGGCATGCACGGCTCCAACCGGCTCGGCGGCAACTCGCTCTCCGACCTGCTGGTGTTCGGGCGCCGGGCGGGCTGGCACGCGGCCGAGTACGCGCGGGAAACGGACCGGCGGCGCCCGGCGGTCGACGACGCCCAGGTGAACCTGGCGGCCGCCGAGGCCCTGCGGCCGTTCTCCGCGGAGACGGAGGGCGAGGCCGGTCCGCCGGAGAACCCCTACACGCTGCACCAGGAACTCCAGCAGACCATGAACGACCTGGTCGGCATCATCCGCCGCGAGGGCGAGATGGAGCAGGCCCTGCACAAGCTCGCCGAGCTGCGGGTACGCGCCCGCCGGGCCGGTGTCGAGGGGCACCGCCAGTTCAACCCGGGCTGGCACCTCGCCCTGGACCTCAGGAACATGCTGCTGGTCAGCGAGTGCGTGGCGCGGGCCGCGCTGGAACGCACCGAGTCGCGCGGCGGGCACACCCGCGAGGACCATCCGACGATGGACCGCGCCTGGCGCAACGTGAACCTCCTGTGCGCCCTCGCCGATCCCACCGGGGGCCTCGCGGCGGCCGACCCCGCCCGCGCGCAGATCCGGCTGACCCGTGAGACCACCGAACCCATCCGCCACGACCTGCTCGCCCTCTTCGAGAAGGAGGAGCTGGTCAAGTACCTCGCCGAAGAGGAGCTGTACGAGTGAGCAGCTACGAGGCCCGCTTCAAGGTGTGGCGGGGCGATGTGCAGAGCGGCGACCTGGAGGACTTCAAGGTCGAGGTCAACGACGGCGAGGTGGTGCTGGACATCATCCACCGGCTCCAGGCGACCCAGGCGCCCGACCTCGCCGTGCGCTGGAACTGCAAGGCGGGCAAGTGCGGTTCGTGCTCGGCGGAGATCAACGGGCGGCCGCGGCTGATGTGCATGACCCGCATGTCGGTGTTCGACCGCGACGAGACCGTCACCGTCACGCCCATGCGCGGGTTCCCGGTGATCCGGGACCTGGTGACCGACGTCGGCTTCAACTACCAGAAGGCCAGGGAGGTCCCGGCGTTCGTGCCGCCGCCCGGGCTCGCTCCCGGCGAGTACCGGATGATGCAGGAGGACGTGGACCGCTCGCAGGAGTTCCGCAAGTGCATCGAGTGCTTCCTGTGCCAGGACACCTGCCATGTCGTGCGCGACCACGAGGAGAACAAGACCGCGTTCGCGGGCCCGCGTTTCCTGATGCGGGTGGCGGAGCTGGACATGCATCCGCTGGATGCGGCCGCCGAGACCGGCCTGGACCGCAAACGCACCGCCCAGGACGAGCACGGCCTCGGCTACTGCAACATCACCAAGTGCTGCACGGAGGTCTGCCCCGAGGGCATCAGGATCACGGACAACGCGCTGATCCCGTTGAAGGAGCGGGCCGTCGACCGCAAGTACGCCCCGCTGGTGTGGCTGGGCTCGAAGATCAGGAGGCGGTCTTCGTAGTGTCCCGGCCGGGGCGCTGAGCGAGGACCTGGAGGATCGTCCCGGCCAGGAACAGGCACCAGCCGGTGACCGCGACGACGCCGAACCCCGCGTCGTCGAGCGGCCCCAGGAACATGAACAGGCCGACCCCGAACGCGCCCAGCAGAGTGCCGTACCCCCACAGCCGCGGCCGCAGCACCCGGCGGCGGGCGGGCCACGGCACCCAGTCCGCCACGACGGACGCGACACCGCAGGCGGCGAGCAGCCCGACGGCCACCCAGGCCGCGACCACCACGTACATGTGCATGACGATCATCGTGCCACCAGGGTGGGCCCGGGGGAAGTCATTCCGCCCAGTCCTCCTGGTAAGCCCGCCAGTCCGCCTCGGTGGCCGCGAAGTCGACGTACAGGGCGACGCCGAAGCGGGTGCGGTCGGCGTCGGTGCGGGACAGGCCCAGACGGACGCCGCGCACGGCGGCCGGGACGGTCTCCGCGTGGGCCCAGTGGCCGAAACGGTTCTCGTGGTAGAAGGGCAGGCCCATCAGCAGGTCGGTGGTGTCCGGGGTGACCTCCAGGGCGAGGCTGGTCTGCTGGGCGACGTAGCCGCCGTACAGGCTCTGCAGCGGCTGCATGGTGTCGTACGACATGACGGCGATCTGGTCCACACGGCGGGCCACCTGCCCGAAGTAGGCCTGCGACCACCACTTGGGGTGGCCCGTGGTCGCGCCCCAGAAGGAGTGGAAGGCGGGCAGCGGGTCGATCTGGTGGGCGGCGACGGAGAGCAGGGCGTGGTGGGCGCGGGTGAGGTCGCGCAGGTCGTCCAGGAGGGAGAGGTAGTCGCGGTCGCCGGAGTGGAGGGGCTCCAGGTCGAAGTGGGTTCCCTCGAAGCCGGCGGCGAGGATCCCGCGGGCGGAGGCGACTACGGCGGTGCGGGTGGCGGCGCGCTCCAGGTGCAGGCCGTCGGGGCTCTCACTGGCCAGCTTGTCGCCGAGCCAGGCCTGGACCCGGACGCCGGGCGCCGCCCGGTGCAGGGCCGCTGTCAGCCAACGCGCCTTGGGGTATGCCGACTTCGGGAGGGTGCCGTCGTGCTCCAGGGGGCCCGCGTGGACGTACAGGTCGCGGATGCCGGTGTCGTTCAGACGGCGGGCGAGGGCGGTCACGTCCGCTTCGGTCTTGCGGCCGTCGACCCAGGCGTGGCCCAGCCAGAGGGCGTCCTTGTGGCGGGTGCGGGTGCCCGGAGCGGGGTCGCCGGTGTAGTTGAGGCGGAGGGCCGTCTCCGCGGCGAGGAGGGGGAGGAGCAGGAGGAGCAGGGCGGCTGCGACGAGAGTGCGGCGGCGGGGGCGGCGGCGGGCGCGTTTCGGCCCGGCTGCGCCGTCGCCTTCCGGGGAGTTCTCCCCGTCGGGGGGTGCCGGTGACCGGTGTGGGTCGGTCTCGGTGGTGGCCGGGGCCGGATCGTGTGCTGCTCCCTGCTCGGGCTCCGGTCGCCCGTGGTGTCGTTCCGCGTCCATTCCGACCCCCTGTCCCTCTGTTCCCCCAGCCGTGTCCGCCCCACTCGCGGAGCCGCCTACCTGCCCATACGCTCCGAAATGTGACGTCCTCCCTGACCCGGGGCCGGTCCCGGTGTGCCAAGGCGCACATACGGGTGCGGGTGGCGCATGCCGTGGTGGGCGCGGTGGTGGGAGCCGGGTGGCTGGTGTTGCCGATGATGACGGCCGGTGACGGTGATCCGGTTCCCGCCTCCCCCGGCGGGCCCGTCGCGAGCGCCTCCGCGCCGCATCAGGACGAGACGTCCACCACCGACCTCGTGCTGCCCCTCGCCGCCGTCGGCGCGGCCGGGGTGCTGGCCGGTTACGGGTACCTGCGGCGCACCCGGCGGGCCCGGACCCGGACGACGCCGGGCGTGGTGTCGGCGGCGCCGCCCGTGCCCACCTCGCTCGAGAGCGAGCGGCAGGCCCGGGCCGCGCTGGTGCTCGCCGACGACTGTGTGCGCGGCAGCGAGGAGGAACTCTCCTTCGTCCGGGAGCGGTTCGGAGCCGCGGCGGTCGAGCCGTTCACGCACGCCCTGCGCGCCGCCCGGACGGAGCTGGCGGCCGCGTTCGCGATATGGCGGCGGTACGAGGAGGGGGTTCCGGGGGACGAGGGTGCCCGGCGGCAGGCGCTGGTGGGGGTGATCGGGCGGTGCGCCGAGGCCGGGCGGCGGCTGGACGCCGAGGCGGCGGAGCTGGACCGGCTGCGGGGGCTGGAGGAGGGGCTGGGGGAGGCGCTGGAGGTCGCCGAGCGGCGGTTCCGGGAGCTGACCGCGCGCACGGCGGTGGCCCAGGCCACGGCGGTGGAGTTGCACGAGCGGTACGCGCCCTCGGCGAGCGCGCCGGTCGTCGGGTACGTCGAGCAGGCCAAGGACCGGCTGGTGTTCGCGACCTCACAGCTCAACGAGGCACGTCAGGCCGCCGATTCGGGTGAGGGGGCACGGGCGGCCCGGCATCTGCGCTCCGCCGAGGGCGGTGTGATCCAGGCCGGTGTTCTGGTGGGCGGGGTCGAGCGGCTCGCGGCTGAGCTGCGGGAGGCGGCCGGGCTGCTGCCGGCCGCGCTGACCGGCGGCGAGGCGGAGATCGCCGAGGCGCGGAAGAACGGCGGGCGGACCTCAGTGGCCACTGGTGAGCTGCAGGCCCGGCTGGCCCACGCCGACGGCGTGCTGGCCGCCGTACGCACGGAGCTGACCGGCGGGCCGTACGACCCCGTGGACGCGCTGCGGCGCCTCGCACGGGCGGTGGAGCGGCTGGAGGTGGGGCGCTCCGGGGCGGTGGAGGCGGCCGCGCTGCTGGTGGCGCGCAGCGCGGTCGGCGGGGCGGAGGACTTCGTCGCCGTGCACCGGGGCGCGGTGGGCGCCCAGGCGCGGGCGCGGCTGGCCGAGGCGGTACGGGCGCCGGACGCGGGCGCCGAGGCGGACGTACTCGCCGGGCAGGCCCGTGACCTGGCCGAACGAGACGTACGGGCCCGCGGCAACCCCTACACCGAAGCGGCCGGCCACATAGTCGGCCTCCCCGGCGCCGTCCTCGGCGGCATCCTCCTGACGGAAGACCCGGACGCGGGCCCACCGGTGAGCTTCGGCGGACCGGAAACGCGCGGCCGCCGACGGCTCCAGTAGCCGGCGGGGGACTTCGGCGGCTCCCTCGGTCCGGGAGCGGGCGGGCCCCGGTGGGCGTCGGCAGCCCGGAAACAGACGGCCGCCACCGACTCCACTCGCCCCGGCCCCCGGCGGGCGTCGGCAGACCAGAGGCGCGGCCGCCGACGACTCCAGTAGCCGACGGGGGACTTCGGCGACTCCCTCGGTCCGGGAGCGGGCGGGCCCCGGTGGGCGTCGGCAGCCCGGAAACAGACGGCCGCCACCGACTCCACTCGCCCCGGCCCCCGGCGGGCGTC
>NZ_JBWKFL010000006.1:307589-371259 GCF_056434305.1 Streptomyces sp. NPDC044061
CGGACGTCGGCAGACCAGAGGCGCGGCCGCCGACGACTCCAGTGGCCCGGCTCTGTCAGAAGAGGCTGAGCAGGGCCTCTGCCGGGTCCGTCAGGCCGTGTTCGCCTCCGGGCAGCGGGAGTTCGAACCAGACCGTCTTGCCGCGCGGGGTGCGGCGGGAGCCCCAGGCCGCGCTGAGCAGGCCGACCAGCTGAAGGCCCCGGCCGCCCTCGTCCGTGTCGCGGGCGCGCCGGCGCCGCGGCTGGACGAGGCCGGAGTCCCAGACCTCGCAGACCAGGGTGCGGTCCAGCAGCAGTCTCAGCCTTATCTCGCCCTCGCCGTACCGCAGCGCGTTGGTGACCAGCTCGCTGACCAGCAGCTCCGTCGTGTCGACCAGGGGCTCCAGGTCCCAGTCGAGCAGCTGTGCCCGGGCGTACTCGCGCGCCCGCCCCACACTGCGCGGCTCGCGCGGCAGCGTCCAGTCGCCGACGGAGTCCTCGGGCAGGCCCTGGACCCGGGCCATCAGCAGGGCGATGTCGTCCTCGCCGTGGTGGGTGTCGAGGGTGTTGAGGACGTGGTCGCAGACGTCCTCCAGGGGACGGGAGGGGTCCGTGAGCGCGCCCACGAAGGCCTGGAGACCCTCGTCCAGAGGGTGGTCGCGGGACTCGACCAGGCCGTCCGTGTAGAGGGCGAGCAGGGCGCCCTCCGGGAGTTCGACCTCGACCTCCTCGAAGGGCTCGCCGCCCACGCCCAGCGGCATTCCCGGCGGGACGTCGAGCATCAGGGCCGCCTCGCCGGGTTCCACCAGCACCGGGGGCAGGTGGCCGGCGTTGGCGAACGTGCAGCGTCTGGTGACGGAGTCGTAGACGGCGTACACGCAGGTCGCGAGGTAGACCTCGGAGAGGTCGGCGTCGCGCGGCTGGCGGGCCGCGCGGGTGGCCTGCTGGACGCCACCGGGGGTGCCGAGGCCGCGGGCGATCTCGTCCAGCGCGGAGAGCACCTCCGCCGGTTCGAGGTCGAGCAGCGCCAGCGTGCGGACCGCCGTACGGAGTTCGCCCATCGCCACCGCGGCGCGCAGCCCCCGGCCCATGACGTCTCCCACCACCAACGCCGTGCGGTGACCGGGGAGTTCTATGACGTCGAACCAGTCGCCGCCGACCTCGGTGGCCGCGTTGCCCGGCAGATAGCGGCAGGCGATGTCCAGACCGGAGGCCTCGGGGTCGCCGGGCGGGAGCAGGGACCGTTGCAGTATCAGGGCGCGTTCGTGTTCACGGCGGTACAGGCGGGCGTTGTCGATGCATACGGCGGCACGTGCGGCCAGTTCGACCGCGAGGTCCCGGTCGCGGTCGCCGAACGGCTCGCTGCCCTTGGTGCGGGAGAACTGGGCCAGCCCCACGACGGTGTCGTGGGCGACCATCGGCACGGCCAGCGTGGACTGCACGAGGCCGCCGTCCTCGGCGGGTACGTGCTGCGGCCGGGCGGTGCGCAGGGCGTCCGCGCAGGGCGAGTTGAAGGGGAAGTGGTGCACCGCGCCGACCGCGACGGACTCCCCCGAGCCGATGAAGGGCGCGTCCGAGACGGCGCTCGCGAAGGCGACCCGGCGCAGTTCCGCGCTGCCGTCGGCGAGACCGGGCGGGGTCTCGTCGCCGGCGAGCAGGCCCTGGTAGAGGTCGACGGTGGCGAGGTCGCAGAAGCCCGGGACGACCACGTCGAGGAGTTCGCGTGCCGTGGTCTCCAGGTCCAGGGAGTTCCCTATGCGGGCGCCGGCCTCGTTGAGCAGGGCGAGGTTGCGGCGGGCGGCCGCCGCCTCGCGGGCTGCGGCGCGGCGGGCGGTGATGTCGGTGCCGAGCCAGGCGATGCCGATGGGCCGGCCGCTGCCGCTGTGCACGCGGTAGAGGTTGACGGACCAGTGCCGGCGCTCCTCGGAGCCCGGGACGAAGCCCGTGACATGCATGTCGGTGATGGAGTCGCCGCTCTCCAGCACCCGTCGCAGGGTGGCCGAAACCCGCTCTGCCTCACCGCGCGGCAGATAGTCGTGAACTCCCTTGCCCCGGTGGTCGTCCGGGGTTCCGCCGAAGATGGAGGCGAAGCGCATGTTGGCACGGCGCACTCGGAGGTCGCCGTCGATCAGCAGGAAGCCGAACGGGGATTGACCGAAAATGGCCTGCGAGGCGGCGAGGTCGGTCTCGATGCTGCGCAGGGTGCGGACGTCCACGACGATGCAGACGGCGGCCTTGTCGCCCTCGGCGGTCCGGGTGGGCATGACGTAGACCTCGGCGAGCCCCTCCTCGCCGCGCCGCCCGTCCAGATCGTCCGGGATCCGGAAGGGCACGACCCCGGTCCACTCCCGCCCGTCGAGGATCTCGGCCATCTTGTGCTGGCCCCGCTCGCGCAGATCGGGGTCGACGAAGGCCTCGATGGGGTCCATGCCGACGGCGCGTTCGGCGGGGACGCCGAAGAGTTGCTCGGCGCGCAGGCTCCACTGGTCGACCAGGCCCCCTGGACTGATGGAGAAGGACGCGACCTTGATGTAGTCGTACATGGAGCCGGGCGGGCTGCTCTGCCACACGGTGGCGCCGGGTGCCGCGGCAGCCTCCGCGGCCCGGCCCCTGGCGCCGTCCGACGGGTCCTCGGACTCCGTGGCCTTCGCTGGTATCTCGCTCACGCGAACCGTCCCCTCCAGCTCACCGCGCCCGGCACCGGTCACCGGGGGCGGCTGCCCGCAGTATCCAGCACTACGGCGCCGCACGACACGGTGTTCACGATCACAGCTCGGTCCAGGTGTTTTTCGGACCGGACTGCGAGAACACTTCCAGTCTTCTAACCAGGGAACACGCCCTCGAATCACGCACTCTCGCCCTCGTCACCGACCCGGATCGCGCGGTGGACGGCGTACGCCGGGGTGTACACCGGATTCACCCGGGCACCGCGAGCTCGAACCAGACGGTCTTTCCGGTGCCACCGGGCCGGGTGCCCCAGCGCAGCGACGAGCCCGCGACCAGCTGCAGACCGCGGCCGTTCTCGTCCTCGTCGTGGGCGACGCGCTCGCGCGGCGGGTCCGGGAGCGGGTCGGAGACCTCGACCCGCAGCGCGCCCTCGAGCCCGGCGGCGCGTACCAGCCGTACGCCGATGGGGCCGGTGGCGTGTCGCAGGGAGTTCGTCACCAACTCGCTGACCAGCAGCGCGGCTAGGTCGGCGAGGCAGTCGAGGTCCCAGCCCTGCAACTGGCCGCGGACCGCGGCACGGGCGTTGCGCACGGCGCCCGGTTCCGCGGGAAAGGTCCATTCGGCGCAGTCGCCTTCGGTGTCGATCACGCCGATCACTTCCCAGGCCAGCGAGCCCACCCATGTCCGGTTTCATGGGGTTAATGGGGACATACCCGGTATCCAGAGGGCATTACCGCGCGGGACGGTGCACTGTGGCACGAACGGCGTACGGGCCGCCGCGCGCACCGGCGCGAGCGCCGGGCCGCGGGTTACGCCCTTCCGTCGCCCGGCCCGGCCGGGAACAGGGGCAGCGAACCGATCTCCCGCACCGCCGCCACGTCCTGGTCCAGCCAGTTCACGTCCCAGACCTCGGCCGGAGTCAGCCAGCGCAGTTCGTCGTGGTCCTGGAGGGGCCGCGGGGCGGCGGAGCCGGGGCGCAGGCGCGCGGTCCACACCCGCAGGACATAGGGGGATCTCAGGGGCCACTCCCCCGGCACCCGCTCGACCGGTTCGGCGTCGACGCCGAGTTCCTCGCGCAGTTCGCGCACCAGGGCGTCCTCCGGCCGCTCACCGGTCTCGACCTTGCCGCCGGGCAGCTCCCAGCGCCCGGCCAGCTCGGGGGGCGCGCTGCGGCGGGCGGCGAGCAGCCGGCCGGCGTCGAGCAGAGCGGCTCCCACCACCACGATCCGTTCGGTCATGGGCCGGAGCCTACGGGAGGCGCGCCAAGGGTCAGTTGTGGGCGCCGTCGCCGTTCTGGCCGATGCGCTCGACCCAGTAGAGCTGCTTGTGGCCGCGGTCGTCGAGGCTGTCGGCTATCTTCTGGGCCTCGGCCCGGGTCGCGTACCGTCCCACGCGGTAGCGATTGCCGTTGTCGTCCTGCCGTATCACGATCCAGGGCAGGGAGACCGTGCCCTCACTCATCGCCCCCACCGTTCCTTCTCGCATTGCCCCACCCTCCCCCACACCCGGCCGCGCTCGTGCGGGTGGAATCCCAGCCCGTCCTGGGCCCCCGCCGTGCCCCGCCTGAGGAAACCCCGATCCGCATATGCCCGAGCGTACGCCCTACCTTCACGGAGCGAATACGCCTTTTCACAAAGAGGTACGCAACCAGCCAGAACGCAGGGGGCGCACGGTGTCGAACGCGCCGTCCGGCGTGCCGATGTCGTGGGTCGGGGGCATACCGGGCGGACCCTGGACCACCTGGGAAAACGGCCGGATTGCAACGGACCACAGGAGGTGGGGGCCCGGGTCGCCGCGCCTGGATGCCGGCGCGAGGGGCGTGCCGGGGTGTGCGCTACTTCACGGGGAGGTGGTACGCGACGCGGTAGCGGTCGGCCGGGATCACGACGTCGGCGGTCTCCACCGGGCGGCCGGAGGCGTAGTAGGTGCGCTGGACGACGATCACCACATGTCCGGGGACACCGCCCAGGACCTGCAGTTCCTCGGCGAGACCCGGGCGGGCGCCGACCTCCTCGGTGACGTTGTCCACGATGACGTCGATGGCCCGCATGCGTTCGACGACGCCCATGCCGCCGAGCGGGCCCTCCTCGGGCAGCATCACGGGGCTGCGGCCGGTGACGGCGAGCGGCTCCCAGGAGGTGGAGAGCATCATCGGCTCCCCGGCCTCCCGGAACAGGTACTTGGTGCGCATGACCCGGTCGCCGGGGCTGATGGCGAGCCGCTCGGCGACGGCGGCGCCGGCCTCGGCCTGCCGGCTGCTGGACTCCCAGGTACCGCGCACCGCGGCGTCGGCCTGTTCCTGCCGGAAGGGCGTGGCACCGCCGGACGGACGGAACCCGGAGCGGGCCACGCTCCGGGGCACCTGCCGCTCGCGCACGTACGTCCCCGACCCGGAGCGGCCCTCGACCAGCCCCTCGGCCATCAGCACCTTGCGGGCCTCCAGCGCGACCGTGTCCGAGACGCCGTACTCCTCGCGGATGCGGGCCTGTGAGGGCAGCCGGGTATGGGGCGGAAGTGAACCGTCGACGATCTTCTTGCGGAGATCACCCGCGACACGCAGGTAGGCCGGCTGCTCACCGAAAGTCACTGGCCGCTCCCATCAGGTTGTACAGACAGCAACAGCCTGGCAACCGTGGGTTGTGCCGTGCAAGCGAAGGCCAGAGAATCACTCGATGTGATGACATGTGGTCGCTGAGGGCTTTACCCAGGCACTTTCTCCCCGCTATAGCCGCGGTCACACCTCCGCTCGATCACACCGCCATGCCGTCTCCGCTGCCGCCGGTGTCGCCCGAGCCGCCGACACCGCCGTCACCGCTGTCACCGCCGTCGTCGGCGGGCGGGGTGGTCTCCAGGTCCAGGACGGTGCGCACGGGGACCGCCTCCTTCGGGTCGAGCAGCCCGAGGCCGGCGTCGTAGTGCCGGTAGAAGGCGTCCGCGTCCTTCGCCTTGGCGGCCTTCGCCCACTCGGCGCGTGCCTTGTCCAGGTCGGCCGTCAGGGCCGCGACCGGCCGGCGGGCGGCGGCGGGCCAGGTGTGGCCGCGCAGCATCCCGGCCTGCTCGGCCAGCGCGGCCGTCATCCGGCCCGCCCACGCCTTGTGGCCCGGCAGGTCGTCCTCGACGTACTCCGAGTCCGGGGCGGTGGCGAGAGCCGCGTTGAGGACGTGAGCGGCCTTCAGATAGGCGACCTGGTCGGCGTCGAGGACGGTCTCGTCGTTGCGCAGCGAGCCGGTGAGGTCGCCGCCCTCGGTCGCGTTGCCGAACACGCAGGTGACTTCCCGGTCCCCGGTCGACCAACTGTCCTCGGTGGGCGTGAGGTAGTACACGTCGACGTCGCCCGGCACGGCCCAGCCGTCCATCGCGTAGCCGTCCTGGAGGCCGTAACAGCGCTCGTCGGCGGTGCCGGTGACCGAGTCGTCGCCGGGGTAGGGCCCGTCCTTCAGCCGGAACGAGGCGAACACCTCGCCGTCGTGCTCGCCCGAGCAGGGGACCTTGTCGACGTCGTACGTCTCCCCGCTCAGCCGCCCGCCGGGCGCGTCGAAGCACTCGCCCTTGACCAGCGAGATGCTCGCGCCGCCGCGCGCGCCCTCCTTGACGCCCTCCCAGAAGTCCGAGGCGCCGCCCGTGGCCAGCATCAGCGCCCACAGCGCCAGCCCGATCCCGGACAGCACCGCGCCGCCGACCGCCAGCCCCGTGCCGCGCTCGCCCCGCCGGCGGATCTGCCGCAGCGCCACGAGCCCGAGCACCACGCCCACGCCCGGCAGGCAGCACAGCACGCCGAACACCAGGGAGACGATGGCGAGACCGTTGACGGGCGCCGGCCGGTTGTGGGGGCTGTAGCCCTGCGTCCACGGCTGGTACGGCCCATAGGAGACCTGGGGGACCTGCGGATACCCCGGCGGTCCGTACGGCCCCTGGGGGTGCGGCTGGGGTGGCTGATACGGCCCTTGTGGCTGGTGGGGGCCGGGGGGCGGGGGTATGGACACCGGTACCGTGCTCCTGGGTCGGGCGGCGGCAGCACAGGACCGGCGAGGGACCGGCGGCTGGACTGACGTACGACTGGGCGCATGGTAAGCGGGGCACGAGTGGGGGCGGAATGAGGGCGGGAGCCCGGGTGGAAAGCCGGACGGGGAGCACCACCGTGCGGGCGGTGAACGGGCTCACCGCACGGTGGGCGGCTGGGGCTTCCGGAGCCACGGTCCTCTCGGCGGCCGGGGTCTGGCCGCTGCTGGCCCTCCTGGCGGACGGGGCGACGGGGGCCGCGCGGGCGGAGCTGGCGGAGGCGCTCGGCGTGCCGGCGGATCAGGCGGGCGCCGCCGCACGGGAGTTGCTCACCGCGCTGGAGTCGGTGTCCGGTCTTGACGCGGCCCTCGGGCTGTGGACGCACGACTCCCTCCGCCTGCGCGAGGAGTGGCGGGCCGGGCTGCCGGCCCGGACGCACGGGGTGTTCGGTGCGGACCTCGTCACCGCGCAGGAACGGCTGGACGCCTGGGCGGCCGGGCGGACCGGCGGGCTCGTGGAGCGGATGCCGGTGACGCTGACGCGCGAGGCGCGGATGGTGCTGGCCAGTGCACTCGCGCTGCGCACGGACTGGCGGCAGCCGTTCACCGAGACGGTGCTGCGCCCGGAGGCCGGTCCCTGGCAGGGCCGTTCACTGCTCGGACTGCGCCGCCGGAGCGTCCGGCCGGACCGGGTCGGCGTGACGAGCACGCCGGACGGCTTCGTGACCGCGCTGACGGTGCCCGGCGACAACGGCATCGACGTGCACCTGGTGCTCGGCGAGGAGCGGATGACGCCGGGCCAGGTGCTGACGGCCGGGGTCGGGGTGGTGGAGCGCGCGCTCCCGGTCACCGGGGGCGGCCGGCTCCCGTTCGGGCACGCCGGGCCCGGCCTGCACGTGGAGCGAGAGCCGGCCGTCGCGCCGGAGCCGCTCACACTGGACGTGCGGACGGTGGCGTACGAGGTGCGCGCCGACCACGATCTGCTGGCGCTGCACGCCCTGTTCGGGCTCACCACCGCCCGGGACGCCGGGCAGGGCCACTTCCCGGGCGTCAGCACCATGCCACTGGCCGTCCAGGCAGCCCGCCAGTCCGCCCTCGCCCGGTTCGGCGCGCTCGGCTTCCGGGCGGCGGCGGTGACGGCGGTCATGCCGGGGTACGGCGCCGGTGTCCCGCAGTACCGCCACGAGACCACGGTCGTGCGGGTGTCCTTCGACCGCCCCTTCGGCTTCCTCGCCGTCGACCGCGAGTCCCGGCTGGTGCTGGTGGCGGGCTGGGTGACGGATCCAGCGCCGTATCCCCTCAGGACGCGTTAGCGACGCCGCGCCCTGTCCGAGGACGCCGGCCAAGGGGCACTCACGCGGGAGCGGAAGGGTCAGCGGGGGCGGGTCAGGGCGACGTACGCGGGCACGGACAGGACGATCGACAGGTCCAGCCGGGCCGCGTTGAAGTAGATCCGGTCATGGGTCAATAGGCGGGGATCGACGACCAGTTCCAGGTCCGGGTGGAAGGTGAACGGTACGGCGAAGGGGTCGGGCTCCGCGGAACCCGACCCCTTCCGGACTGCTCGCTCGGACGTCGAAGCGGAACTCCAGGGCGGCAGATCCGCCGCTCAAAGCGCCCAAGCGGTCAGCAAATCGCCCGGGCCGTAGTCGGCATCGAGCCCCGGACAGTCGGCTCCGCTGCGCGAGACCGCCACGACTGGAACGGGTTCGTCGGTGAGCGCGGCGCGGTGCCGGTGAAGGGACGCCAGGTCGTGCCGGTCGAAGGGAGATTGCTCCAGCCACTTGATGGAGCCGACGAAGAGCAGCTCCTTGGCAATGGGGGCGCGGTCCGCCCCGACGATGTCGATCTCGACGTCGTTGGTGCGGGTCCAGTAGCCGCCCACCGCGGGGGCCGCGGGGAGCCGGTCGTCGGGCAGTATCCGGGCGAGCGCCTCGCGGATGAGCGGCTCGATCGCCCGGCCGCGCCAGCTGCTCCAGCTCTCCCGGATCCGCGCCAAGGTCAGATCGCCCCGCCCTCGCTCGATCTCCTCCATGGACGGGCCCAGCAGGTGCAGCCAAAACCGCAGGTAGGGATCTGTCACCCGGTAGCGGCGGTCCTTCGACGGACGCAGCGATACGGGCAGCTCCGCGGCGACGATCCGCTTGTCGGTAAGCAGCTCCAGCGCTCGCTGCAGCGGCGTGGCCCCGATCCCGCCGGCCGCACGCGCGATGTTGGTGAAGGTCCGCTCGCCACTGCCGATGGCCGCCAGCACCGTACGCGCCTGAGCCTGCGGGGGGAATTCGGCGGCCAACGAGCGCTCGGCCGACACCAGCAGGGCCGAGACGGGGTCAGTCAGGGCCTCGCCCAGGAAGTCCCACAGCCCCGCGCCGTGCGGCCACTCCGCGCAGATCAGCGGCAGCCCGCCGGTGACCAGCGCGGCGTCGAAGGCTTCCGCTGGTTCCAACCCGAGCATCCTTCCCACCTCTGCGGGGTTCAGCGGCCCGAGCACCATCTCCCGGCCACGCTGATGGAAGGGTCGCCCGTAGCTGTTCAGAGCCTCCATCATCGACAGATCGGAGCCGATGAGGACCAGCAGCACTGGCTTGGTCTCCAGCACCCGGTCCCACGCCCGTTGCAGCATCCCCTCAAAGGCACCATCGACATCCATCAGGTACGGCACCTCGTCGATGACCAGCACGCTCGCCCGGTCGGCGGGTAGCGCCGCGGCCAGCACATCGAACGCGGCATCCCAGCTCTCCGGCCGTGCGGCGGCCACCAGCCGCGCCAGCGGCAGCGTCGATGCCTGGGCGTCCCGGGCCAGCCGTGCCAGATCGCTCCCAGGGGACGCGCCGGTCGCCGCGTAGAACAAGAACGGGACTCCGGAGCGCTCCGCAAACCGCTCGACCAGTCGCGACTTGCCCACCCGGCGCCGCCCCCGCAACATCACGCACCGGCCGGGCCGCTCTCCGCCAACCCCTGCCGCCACCTTCTGCAGCTCTCGCTCCAGCGTCGCCAGTTCCTGCCGACGGCCTACAAACTCCACCATGCCTGTCGACCCCCACACATGACACTAATGTCGATGTTAGTAACATAGATGTTAGTGGAGCACCTTCGCCAGCTGTCGCTCACGGCCACGAGTGCGGCCACCAGGATGTCCTCGCCGGGGCGGAGAAGCGCACGGAATGGTCCTGGACCGCGGTCGCGCCGATTGCTCCCGCCGCAACGGGAGGGCAGGCTTCCAGCGTCGGCGGGCACGTGGCCACTTCAGGCCCGGGACCTGCCCCTCCTCGGCTGAGAGACGACGCCGGGCGGACGCGAAGACGGGGCGCTCGCCCCACCCACTCCCTCTCGCCAAGCACCTCACGGTGCACGACCCAGCACGGGCGCTTCACATCGTCCCAGCACCATCCCGGCACGGGAAGAGACCAGGGGCCCGACCCCGAGGAGTCGGACCCCTTCTGATCTGCACGTTTATCCAGACCGGACGTGGTGGTATTTCACCCGCTACACATTGAAGCGGAACTCCACCACGTCCCCGTCCTTCATCACGTACTCCTTGCCCTCCATACGGGCCTTGCCCTTGGCGCGGGCCTCGGTGACCGAGCCCGTCTCCACCAGGTCCTCGAAGGAGATGACCTCGGCCTTGATGAAGCCCTTCTGGAAGTCGGTGTGGATCACACCGGCCGCCTCGGGGGCCGTGGCGCCCCTCTTGATGGTCCAGGCGCGGGACTCCTTGGGGCCGGCCGTCAGGTAGGTCTGCAGGCCGAGGGTGTTGAAGCCGACGCGGGCAAGGGTGGCCAGGCCCGGCTCGTGCTGGCCGACGGACTCCAGCAGCTCCAGGGCCTCCTCCTCGTCCAGCTCGGCGAGGTCGGCCTCCAGCTTGGCGTTGAGGAAGATCGCCTCGGCCGGGGCGACCAGGGCGCGCTGCTCGTTCTTGAACTCCTCGTCGACCAGTTCGTCCTCGTCGACGTTGAAGACGTAGAGGAACGGCTTGGTGGTGAGCAGGTGCAGGTCGTGCAGCAGCTCGTTGCGCTCGGTGCCCTGGACGATCCCGTGGGCGAAGAGCGTGTCGCCCTTCTCCAGGATCTCCTTCGCCTCCTCGACGGCCTTGACCTTGGGAGCGATGTCCTTCTTGATCCGGGACTCCTTCTGGAGGCGCGGCAGGACCTTCTCGATGGTCTGGAGGTCGGCGAGGATCAGCTCGGTGTTGATCGTCTCGATGTCGTCCTTCGGCGAGACCTTGCCGTCGACGTGCACGACGTTCTCGTCCTTGAAGGCGCGGATGACCTGGCAGATCGCGTCCGACTCACGGATGTTCGCGAGGAACTTGTTGCCCAGGCCCTCGCCCTCGGAGGCGCCGCGCACGATGCCGGCGATGTCCACGAAGTCGACCGTGGCCGGAAGAATGCGCTCGGAGCTGAAGATCGAGGCCAGCTTGGCCAGGCGCCCGTCGGGGACGCCGACCACGCCGACGTTCGGCTCGATCGTGGCGAACGGGTAGTTGGCCGCCAGCACGTCGTTCTTGGTCAGGGCGTTGAACAGGGTCGACTTGCCGACATTCGGCAGGCCGACGATTCCGATCGTGAGCGACACGTTGCGACTTCCCGTAGATGAGAGGGGCCAGGGGCTGCCAGGGGGCCAGAGACGCTGGCCGATCCACCAGTCTACGGCGTCCGCGGCGGCGAGCTCGCGGGAGCGTCGCACCCCCGGCCAAGCTCTGTTCGTCGGCGTGTCTGAGGGCCGATTCGACACATAAACAGACCTAAGTTGGCCCAATGGAGCAACGCAGAAGGCGACCCCCGAACGACGCACGGCGGCGCGGCACACCGTCCGCGCCGCTGCCGCGGGCACGACGGCCGGCGGGCGAGCGCAGGTCCGCGCGGGAGGCGGAGCGGGCCGCGGGGCGGGTACGGAGCACCCGGCCGGTGGCGCCGGCCGAGGTGCCGGGCCCCCGGCTCACCGGGCTCGGCGGGGGGCTGTTCTGCGCGGCCGCGATGTTCCTGCTCGGCTTCCTGGACCAGTTGCTGTTCGGGGCGTCCCTGACCTTGTACGGCGTGCTGTTCCTGCCGGTGTGCCTGCTCACCGCCCTGTGGGTGCGCGGCGGCGACCTGCTCACCGCGCCCGTCGTCGTCCCCATCGCCTTCGCGGTGGGCCTCTTCCCCGTCGCCGACGGCAAGGGCGGTCCGCTCGGACGGCTGATGGGACTGGTCACCGGGCTCGCCACACAGGCGGGCTGGCTCTACGGGGGGACGCTGGTCGCGGGGGTGACCGTGCTCGTACGCCGGGTGCTGTGGGTGCGGGCCCGCCGCCACGGCTGAGCCGGGCTCCGCTATCCCTCCCGGGCCTGCGCCGCCCGCATCGCCGCTCCGACGATCCCCGCGTTGTTCTGCAGCTGGGCCGGCACGATCTCGGCTCTGACCCCCTGGACGAAGTGCAGGAACTTGTCGGCCTTGCGGCTGACCCCGCCGCCGATGATGAACAGCTCGGGCGAGAAGAGCATCTCGACGTGCGCGAGGTACTTCTGGACGCGGCGGGCCCAGTGCTCCCAGGTCAGCTCGTGGTCCTCCTTGGCCTTGCTGGAAGCCCGCTTCTCCGCGTCGTGACCGCCCAGCTCGAGGTGGCCCAGTTCGGTGTTGGGGACCAGGACGCCGTCGACGAAGACGGCGCTGCCGATGCCGGTGCCGAAGGTGAGCAGGACGACCGTGCCCCGGCGGCCCCGCCCGGCGCCGAACTGCATCTCGGCGACGCCCGCCGCGTCCGCGTCGTTGACCACGGTCACCGGCAGGCCGCCCAGCCGGCCGCCGAACAGGGCGCGGGCGTCCGTGTCGATCCAGCTCCGGTCGACGTTGGCCGCCGTACGCACCGTGGCACCACCGGTGACCACTCCGGGGAAGGTCAGGCCCACCGGGCCCGTCCAGCCGAAGTGGTCGACGACCTGCTTCACGCCGTCGGCCACGCCCTCGGGCGTCGCCGGGTGCGGGGTGAGCACCTTGCAGCGCTCCTGGGCCAGGTCGCCCTTGTCCAGGTCCACGGGAGCACCCTTGATCCCGGACCCACCGATGTCCACGCCGAAGATCTGCATGGCTCCACGTTACGACGGACGACTGACAGTCACTCGGGTGTTCGGCCCCCCGTACGCCCGGCCCCTCACTCCGCGGCGCTGTCCGAGGCGCCCGACCCGCCGCGCTCGGCGACCAGGGTCGCGGCCTCGTCCCGCAGGTCACGACGGAGTTCCTTGGGCAGCGAGAAGGTGATGGACTCCTCGGCCGCCTTGACGATCTCGACGTCGCCGTAGCCGCGCTCGGCGAGCCACTCCAGCACCTGCTCCACCAGGACCTCCGGGACGGAGGCACCGGAGGTGACGCCGACCGTGGTGACGCCCTCCAGCCAGGCCTCGTCGATCTCGCTCGCGAAGTCCACGAGGTAGGCCTCGCGGGAGCCGGCGAGCTTGGCGACCTCGACCAGCCGCTTGGAGTTGGAGGAGTTGCGCGAGCCGACCACGATGACCAGCTCGGCCTCGGCGCCCATCTGCTTCACGGCGAGCTGGCGGTTCTGGGTGGCGTAGCAGATGTCGTCGCTGGGCGGGGAGACGAGCCCCGGGAACTTCGTCTTCAGGGCGTCGACGGTCTCCATGGTCTCGTCCACGGAGAGGGTGGTCTGGGACAGCCAGACGACCTTCGACGGGTCGCGGACCTCGACCTCGGCGACGTCCTCGGGTCCGTCGACCAGCTGGATGTGGTCGGGGGCCTCGCCGGAGGTGCCGATGACCTCCTCGTGGCCCTCGTGGCCGATCAGGAGGATGTCGTAGTCCTCGTTGGCGTACCTGACGGCTTCCTTGTGGACCTTGGTGACCAGCGGGCAGGTGGCGTCGATGGTGGCGAGCCGGCCCTGCCGGGCCTCCTCGTGCACGACCGGCGCGACGCCGTGCGCCGAGAACATCACGATGTTGCCCGGCGGCACCTCCTCCGTCCGCTCGACGAAGACGGCGCCCTTCCTCTCCAGGGTCTGCACGACGTACTTGTTGTGGACGATCTCGTGCCGGACGTAGATCGGGGCCCCGTACTGCTCCAGGGCCTTCTCGACGGCGATCACGGCGCGGTCCACACCGGCGCAGTAGCCCCGGGGGGCGGCGAGCAGGACACGGCGGCCAGGCGAAGCGGTCATGGCACCCATCGTAAGGGTGCGTTCGGGGGCGCCGGGATCGCGTACCGCCGCGGTTCCGGGAAACCCGTGCGGTCTCTCGAGCAGCCGGACCTCGCGGCCGGCCGCGGCGTCGGCGGCAGCACGGAGCCGACGGCGCTCCACTGTCGGTAGCCCCCGTTACGCTCGAGCCCATGGCTGCGAAAACCACCCCCGAAGCCCCCCTCCCCGTCGGCGAGGTCTCCCGGCTGATCGGGGGCTGGATCGACCGACTCGGCGCGGTGTGGGTCGAGGGGCAGATCACGCAGTTGTCGCGGCGGCCGGGTGCCGGGGTCGTGTTCCTGACTCTGCGGGACCCCTCGCACGACATCTCCGTCGGCGTGACCTGCTACCGGCAGGTGTTCGACTCCGTCGCCGATGTCGTCGGCGAGGGCGCCCGGGTCGTCGTACTGGCGAAGCCCGAGTGGTACGCGCCCAGAGGCCAGCTGTCGCTCCGGGCCGCCGAGATAAGGCCGGTCGGCGTCGGCGAGCTGCTGGCCAGGCTGGAGCAGCTGAAGAAGGCGCTCGCGGCCGAGGGCCTGTTCGCGCCGGAGCGCAAGAAGGCGCTGCCCTTCCTGCCCCAGCTGATCGGGCTGGTCTGCGGCCGCGCCTCCGCCGCGGAGCGGGACGTGCTGGAGAACGCCCGTCACCGCTGGCCGGCCGTCCGCTTCGAGGTGCGCAACGTCCCGGTGCAGGGCGTGCACGCCGTGCCGCAGGTCGTCCAGGCCGTGAAGGAGCTGGACGCGATCGAGGACGTGGACGTCATCATCGTCGCTCGGGGCGGCGGCAGCGTGGAGGACCTGCTGCCCTTCTCCGACGAGCAGCTCGTCCGTGCCGTCGCGGAGTGCCGTACGCCGGTCGTCTCCGCCATCGGGCACGAGCCGGACAACCCGCTGCTGGACCACGTCGCCGACCTGCGCGCCTCCACGCCGACCGACGCGGCCAAGAAGGTCGTGCCGGACGTGGGCGAGGAGTTCGAGCGGGTGCGGATGCTGCGGGACCGGGCCCGGCGCTGCGCGCACGCGTCCGTGGAGCGGGAGGAGCGCGGTCTCGCGCACGCGCTGGCCCGGCCGTCGATGGAGGATCCGCACCGGATGGTCGACGAGCGCGCCGATCACGTGGCCGCCCTGCTCGACCGCGGCCGGCGCACCCTCGGCCATCTGCTGGACCGCGCGGACTCGGAGCTGACCCACACGCACGCGCGCGTGGTGGCCCTCTCCCCCGCCGCGACCCTCAAGCGCGGATACGCGGTGCTGCAGAAGACCGACGGCCACGTGGTGCGGGACCCGGCCGAGGTGGCGGAGGGCGAGACGCTGCGCGCGCGGGTCGCCGAGGGCGAGTTGACGGTTCGAGTCGATGTCTAGGGTTGGTGGGATGACCGGCAAGGTGGATGAGGCGCTCTCGTACGAGCAGGCCCGGGACGAGCTGATCGAGGTCGTACGTCGGCTGGAGGCGGGCGGTACGACGCTGGAGGAGTCCCTGGCGCTGTGGGAGCGCGGCGAGGAGCTGGCGAAGGTGTGCCGGCGGTGGCTGGAGGGCGCGCGGGCGCGGCTGGACGCGGCCCTCGCCGAGGAGGAGGCCGAGGAGGACTCCGAGTAGGCAGGAGGCGCACGCGCATGCCGTGAAGCGGATCACCACACCCCGCCTTTTGTTGAAGTTTGAACTTCCCTGTCGTAGGGTCGGTGCCGTCAGCTGGTCCGGCCCCGGACCGGACGCGCATCCGAGGAAGTCACGCATGTCTCTCGTTCTTGACCCCGCCGCCCAGGACCTGCTGTTCCGCGAGGCCCGCACCGCGAACACCTTCACCGACGAGCCGGTGACCGACGAGCAGGTCCAGGCGATCTACGACCTGGTCAAGTACGGCCCCACCGCCTTCAACCAGACCCCGCTGCGCATCACCCTGGTCCGCTCCCCCGAGGCCCGCGAGCGCCTGGTGCAGCACATGGCCGAGGGCAACCGGGCGAAGACCGCCACCGCCCCGCTGGTCGCGATCCTCGCCGCGGACAACGAGTTCCACGAGGAGCTGCCCACGCTCTTCCCGGCCTTCCCGCAGGCCAAGGACGTCTTCTTCGCCGAGCGCCCGTCCCGTGAGGGCTCCGCCGCGATGAACGCCGCCCTGCAGGCCGCGTACTTCATCGTCGGCGTCCGCGCCGCCGGCCTGGCCGCGGGCCCGATGACCGGCCTCGACTTCGAGGGCGTCCGCAAGGAGTTCCTGGACGACGACCACACCCCGCTGATGGTCGTCAACATCGGCCGGCCGGGTCCGGACGCCTGGTACCCGCGCTCCCCGCGCCTGGCCTACGAGGACGTCGTCACGACCGTCTGAGCCACCCCCGCGTACGACGAAGGGCCCCCGGCACTGCCGGGGGCCCTTCGTCGTACGCCCGCGCGGGCGCTCACCGCAGCCTCAGCGCCGCCGCCATCTTCGTCAGCTGGTCGAAGGAGGCCGTGCCCGCCACCACGGTCGTGGAGCCCCGGGTGCCCTCGAGGACCAGGGCGTCGTAGCGGCCGCCGGTGTAGCGGGTCCAGGTGCGGTCGCCGATCCGCTCGGTCCGCTTGGTCGCCGAGGCACCCTGGCTGGCCTGGTCGATGAAGTCGGCGCGCTTCTGAGTGGACTGCTCGACCTGCACGTACTGCCCCTCGGGATCCTGGAAGCCGAGGTGCCAGCGGTCGGAGTTCTCACCCTGGTAGCGCACCGAGGTCGCCTTCCATGCCTTCGGCAGGCCCTCCGGGGCGGCCACCGGGTAGCTCGCCGCACGGCGTGCCGTCAGCAGCTCGACCTGGTAGTCGACCCGCTTGATGTCGGGAGCGTGATCGTCGTGCGGGACGAGGAGATAGATGAACCCCGCCGCCAACCCGATGAGGCCCAGGGAAAGAATCATGTCCCGGACCGTCTTCTGCTTGCCGTTCGAACCTGCCACGCCCTCTATCGTCGCAGGTGCCCGGAGCGCTCATCCGTGGGGTCCCCTGCTCATTTTGTCTGCCTAACGATAGAGTCAGGAGGCAATACCCTCATCCGGCCGTCGTCGTATCAGAAAGGTGCGCTCCGATGACCGAGCATCATCACCTCCCGTCCGAACTGGACGTTCCCTCCGAGGCCCCCGACCGCAACCTCGCCCTCGAGCTCGTCAGGGTGACCGAAGCCGCGGCCATGGCCGCGGGCCGCTGGGTCGGCCGCGGTGACAAGAACGGCGCCGACGGCGCCGCGGTGCGCGCCATGCGGACCCTCGTCTCCACCGTGTCGATGAACGGCGTCGTCGTCATCGGCGAAGGTGAGAAGGACGAGGCCCCGATGCTCTTCAACGGGGAGCGAGTGGGCGACGGCACCGGGGCCGAGGTCGACATCGCCGTCGACCCGATCGACGGCACCACGCTGACGGCCAAGGGCATGCCCAACGCCATCGCCGTCCTGGCCGCCACGGAGCGTGGCGCGATGTTCGACCCGTCCGCCGTCTTCTACATGGACAAGCTGGTCACCGGCCCCGAGGCCGCTGACTTCGTGGACATCAACGCGCCCGTGTCGGTGAACATCCGCCGGGTCGCCAAGGCCAAGCGCTCCACGCCCGAGGACGTCACGGTCGTCATCCTGGACCGCCCCCGGCACGAGGGCATCATCAAGGAGATCCGGGAGACCGGCGCGCGCATCAAGCTGATCACCGACGGCGACGTCGCCGGCTCGATCCTGGCGCTGCGCGAGGGCACGGGCATCGATCTGCTGCTCGGCATCGGCGGCACCCCCGAGGGCATCATCTCGGCCTGTGCGGTCAAGTGCCTGGGCGGCACCATCCAGGGCAAGCTGTGGCCGAAGGACGAGGAGGAGCGTGCGCGGGCCGTCGACGCCGGGCACGACCTGGACCGGGTGCTGACCACGGAGGACCTGGTCACCGGGGAGAACGTCTTCTTCGTCGCCACCGGCATCACGGACGGCGAGCTGCTGCGCGGGGTCCGGTACCGGTCCGAGACCGCCACCACCGACTCGATCGTGATGCGGTCGAAGTCCGGGACGGTGCGGCGGATCGACTCCGAGCACCGGCTGAGCAAGCTGCGGGCCTACAGCGCGATCGACTTCGACCGGGCCAAGTAGCACCCGGGCAGGCAAGCGAGCGGGAAGCACCCTCTGTGCGGAGAGGGCGCTTCCCGTCGGTGTGCACCCAGGGCCTTTCCTTCGGATCGGGTCGGCTCGGAGCGGCGGCGCCTTGCGTACCCCGCGTCCCCGGCAAGATCCGAAAGAGAGGCCCTAGCCGGCTATGCGGTTCGTCGTCGCCCGTGCCGCCTTCTTCAGCTCCAGGTCCCGCCGGCGGCGCCTGGCCAGGACCACTCGGCGCTCCGCCGCCGTCAGGCCGCCCCAGACGCCGTACGGCTCCGGCTGGAGCAGGGCGTGTTCGCGGCACTCGACCATGACGGGGCAGCGCGCACAGACGCGTTTGGCCGCCTCCTCACGGGACAGGCGGGCGGCCGTCGGCTCCTTGGACGGGGCGAAGAACAGGCCGGCCTCATCACGCCGGCACACCGCTTCGGTGTGCCAGGGCGCGTCTTGGTCCCTGTCGCGCGCTGGCACCCGCTGGGCCGGAACGGCAGCTACCTGCAGGGACGAATGCGGCGGTTGCAGCACGGTCTACTCCTGACGACGGCTTCGCGAGTGAGCGACGATGCAGCAAGGCCTACCCGCTGTGCGCGCGCCTATGCACTGCGTTCCCAACCGCAGGCGCGCGGCGGCTTGTTCACGCCCCCACGCGCCCGCCGCCACCGGCCGGCGCCCTTGTGACCACCGGCGGATTCGCGACCGTCAACGGCCGAGGTGTTTGCGCAGCTTCCTGTCGACCTTGTCCTGGACACGGTCGAGGATGTCCGCCACGCGCTTGCCATGTCTGGGCCGCGCCTCGACGTTGCCCAGTACGGCCCATCCGTCGACGTAGACCACGGGCGCGTCGGACTCGACCGAGTCCAGGGTGTCCACCTCGAAGTTGCCCAGCACGCCACCGCCGGTGCCGCGCAGCGAGATGTTCTCCGGGACGCGGATCTGGACGTCGCCGAAGACCGAGACGGCCTTGATCACGACCTGCTGGTACTCGAAGATCGCCTCGCTGAGGTCGATCTCGACGCTGCCGAAGATCGCGTAGGCGTGCAGCCTGCGCCCCGCGCGCCAGCGGCCCTTGCGAGCGGCGGCGCTGAAGACGGCCACCACGTTCGCGTCGGCCTCGGCCGGGACGGCCCCGGGCGCGGGGCGGGGCGGCACGGGGGTGTAGGCGGGGGCCGCGGGCCGCTGGTGGGCGACCGGGAGGTCGCGGATGAAGACCTCCAGCTCGCCGACCGTCTTGGCGTGCAGCACCCCCTCCACCCGCTCGGCGTGCTCGTCGGCGGTCAGCCGGCCCTCGGCCAGGGCCTCGCGGAGGATGTCGGCGACGCGGTCGCGGTCGGCGTCCGAGGCGCGCAACTCGGCGAGACGCGGGGCCGTGTCCTGGGCTGGAGCATGCTTCTGAAGGTCCACGGCAGCAGCGTACCGAAACGCGATAGATCGCGACTAGGGGTGTGGACAACCCGTGTGTCGACCCCCGTACGGGAACTGAGCCTTACCTCACAGGTTTCGTGTCGGCGGCAGGTTCTACGCTGGTGAGGCCCGCCAGCGTCGGCGGGCGGCCGTCCGTCAGAGTGAGGAATGGGCTGAGATGCCTGAGTTCGCGTACACCGATCTGCTCCCCCAGGGAGAGGACACCACCCCCTACCGGCTGGTGACGTCCGAGGGCGTCTCCAGCGTCGAGGGCCCGGACGGGCGGACGTTCCTCAAGGTGGAGCCGGAGGCGCTGCGCAAGCTGGCCGAGGAGGCCATCCACGACATCCAGCACTACCTGCGCCCGGCCCACCTGGCCCAGCTGCGCCGGATCATCGACGACCCGGAGGCGTCGAGCAACGACAAGTTCGTCGCGCTCGACCTGCTGAAGAACGCGAACATCGCGGCGGCCGGCGTGCTCCCCATGTGCCAGGACACCGGCACGGCGATCGTGATGGGCAAGCGCGGCCAGAACGTCCTCACCGAGGGCGAGGACGAGAAGCACCTCTCGCACGGCATCTACGACGCCTACACCAAGCTCAACCTGCGCTACTCGCAGATGGCTCCGCTCACCATGTGGGAGGAGAAGAACACCGGCTCCAACCTGCCGGCCCAGATCGAGCTGTACGCGACCGACGGCGGCGCCTACAAGTTCCTGATCATGGCGAAGGGCGGCGGCTCGGCCAACAAGTCCTTCCTGTACCAGGAGACGAAGGCGGTCCTGAACGAGGCCTCCATGATGAAGTTCCTGGAGGAGAAGATCCGTTCGCTCGGTACGGCCGCCTGCCCGCCGTACCACCTGGCGATCGTCGTCGGCGGCACGAGCGCCGAGTACGCGCTGAAGACCGCGAAGTACGCCTCCGCGCACTACCTGGACGAGCTGCCGGCCGAGGGCTCCCCGCTCGGCCACGGCTTCCGGGACAAGGAGCTGGAGGAGAAGGTCTTCGAACTGACCCAGAAGATCGGCATCGGCGCCCAGTTCGGCGGCAAGTACTTCTGCCACGACGTCCGCGTGGTCCGCCTGCCCCGCCACGGCGCCTCCTGCCCGGTCGCCATCGCCGTCTCCTGCTCCGCCGACCGCCAGGCCGTCGCGAAGATCACCGCCGAGGGTGTCTTCCTCGAGCAGCTGGAGACCGACCCGGCCCGCTTCCTGCCGGAGACGACCGACGAGCACCTCGAGTCGGACGGCGACGTCGTGAAGATCGACCTCAACCAGCCGATGGACACGATCCTCGCCGAGCTGACGAAGTACCCGGTCAAGACCCGGCTGTCGCTGACCGGCCCGCTGGTCGTCGCCCGTGACATCGCGCACGCCAAGATCAAGGAGCGGCTGGACGCGGGCGAGGAGATGCCGCAGTACCTGAAGGACCACCCGGTGTACTACGCGGGCCCGGCGAAGACCCCCGAGGGCTACGCCTCCGGCTCCTTCGGCCCGACGACGGCCGGCCGCATGGACTCCTACGTGGAGCAGTTCCAGGCGGCGGGCGGCTCCAAGGTGATGCTGGCGAAGGGCAACCGGTCGAAGCAGGTCACCGACGCGTGCGACGCGCACGGCGGCTTCTACCTCGGCTCCATCGGCGGGCCGGCCGCCCGCCTCGCCCAGGACTGCATCAAGAAGGTCGAGGTCCTGGAGTACGAGGAGCTGGGCATGGAGGCCGTCTGGAAGATCGAGGTCGAGGACTTCCCGGCGTTCATCGTCGTCGACGACAAGGGCAACGACTTCTTCCAGGATCCCGCCCCGGCGCCGACGTTCACGAGCATTCCGGTGCGTGGGCCGGGGCTGGCGTAGCAGCGCGGGGGCGGCCGGGGACGTTTCTCGCCCCCGCCGCCCCTGCCCCGTCCCGCCCAGGGGCTACGCCCCTTCGCCTCCGCCGCCGACGTTCACGAGCAGCCAGAAGCGGGACTCATCCCCCCTGAGCGATGATCTTGTCCGCCTTCGCCAGGATCCTGGTCCGCTGCGCGTTCGCCTTCTGCAGGGCCGCCCGGTGCTTGGCGATCTCCTTGTCCTGCATCCCGGTCTCGACCCGCTGCCACGTCGAGATCAGATGGGTGGACACCTTGCAGGCATAGTCGGCGGCCGCGGTGCGCAGTTCCTTCGCGCTCGGCTTCGGCGGCGTGAGATCGGCCTTCGACAGCGCCTGCAGGGGGGCCGTGAACGCATAGCCCTTCTTGGCCATGCAGGCCGACCAGTCCGCGGTGACCGCCTTCACCTCGGGGGTCTTCATGGACTCCACGAAGCTCTTGCTGCTGATCCGGCGTGCGACCGGCGAGTCCAGCGAGTGGTTGCCGGTTAGCTCCGCCTGGGAGACGGCGAGGCAGCCCGTCGGTCCGTCCATGGCGGCCTGCTGCCGGGCCGAGGCCTTCGGCGGCGGGGTACCGCCGACCCAGCCGGGAGGCAGGTGGTAGCCGTAGGTCATGACGTCGGCCCTGACGATCGGCCCGTAGCGCCGCCCGACCTCGTAGGGGTCGGGATTGCCCTCGTGGCTCCCCGTGTTCACCGGCTGCTTGAGCAACGGAACGTCTCGCTGCCCCAGGCACTTGTTCACCAGGACGATGGTCGCGGACCTGACTCCGGAGATTTCGCCCGGCGTCAGCAGGTACTTCTGCACGGGCAGCGGGAGCGGATTGCCGTCGGCCCCGGCGCGTGGCCGCGTGCCCTCGTCGGGCGACGGCCGCTGCGCGTGCTCCGCGGGCGCCGGATTTCGGGGATCATGGCCGGATTCACCCCCCGAGGCGGCACAAGAAGAAAGCGCCAGCAGGGTGACTGCGGCGCATGCCATGGTGAGGCCGTTCCTGACGTTTCGCATGATCCATCGATTCTCGGTCGCCCGACGGTCTCGGCGAACCGCGGGCCGCGCTGCAAAGCCTTCGGCCCCGACCGCGCGAGGCGGTCGGGGCCGGGACACGGTTACGGACAGCCCGCCTTCAGGGAGGCGTCCTCGTTGTACGTGTACCAGAGCTGGCCGTAGGAGTTGCCGACCAGGTTGTCGACGTTGCCGCCGTAGTTGCTGTTGTAGTAGACCCACATGGAGCACCACATGCCCTGGATCTCGGCCGACGCGGCGTTGTTCTTCACGGTCTGGCCCGCGCCGGCGCCGGAGGAGTCGAAGTAGTAGTTGCCGAGGTTCGGCAGCGCGGCCGTCACCTGGGCGTTGTTGGAGTCGTAGGCGACGCTCAGCTTCGCGCCGGTCTCGCCCGAGTGGTAGTAGAGGCACACGTGGCTCGAGGCGCACCGGCCGGTGCTGCCCTTCGTGTCCGACGAGTTGTGCGTGTCGGCGAACGCGGCACCCTGCGCCGTCGCCAGGAAGGCCGCCGCGAGTGCGGCGCCGGTGACGATGGCTCTCTTCGTCTTCACCCTGATCTCCAAGAATGTCATGTACACACAATCTTTACTTACAAGATCACAAACTAGCCATCGAGGTGACTCGGCGTCAATATCGCCTCCAGGCACCCGACTCGCGCATCCCGCCTCCCTCGGGAACACCCGTGACCTCGGCGATGCTGTCCTCCACGGAGGTGTCGCAGATGACAGATGAGCAGGCCGGAGCCGGGTACCGCATCGAGCACGACTCCATGGGCGAGGTACGTGTCCCAGCCCATGCCAAGTGGCGGGCGCAGACGCAGCGTGCCGTCGAGAACTTTCCCGTGTCCGGGCAGCGGCTGGAGCGGGCCCACATCGAGGCCCTGGCCCGGATCAAGGCGGCCGCCGCGAAGGTGAACGCCGAACTGGGGGTGCTGGACAAGGACGTCGCGGAGGCGATCCAGGAGGCGGCGGCGGAGGTCGCCGCGGGCACGTGGGACGAGCACTTCCCCGTGGACGTGTTCCAGACCGGGTCCGGGACCTCGTCCAACATGAACACCAACGAGGTCGTCGCCACCCTCGCGAGCGAGCGGCTCGGCCGGGACGTGCACCCCAACGACCACGTCAACGCCTCGCAGTCCTCCAACGACGTCTTCCCGTCGTCCATCCACATCGCCGCCACCGCCGCCGTCACCCACGACCTGATCCCGGCGCTGGAGCACCTCGCCGACTCCCTCTCCCGCAAGTCCGAGGAGTTCGCGGACGTGGTGAAGTCCGGGCGGACGCATCTGATGGACGCGACGCCGGTGACGCTGGGGCAGGAGTTCGGCGGGTACGCGGCCCAGATGCGCCACGGCGTCGAGCGGCTGCGCGCCTCGCTGCCCCGGCTGGCCGAGCTGCCGCTGGGCGGAACGGCCGTAGGGACCGGGATCAACACACCGCACGGATTCTCCGCAGCCGTGATCAAGGAGGTCGCGCGGGCCACCGGGCTGCCGCTCACCGAGGCCCGGGACCACTTCGAGGCACAGGGCGCCCGGGACGGGATCGTGGAGGCCAGCGGCCAGCTGAGGACCATCGCGGTGGGCCTGACGAAGATCGCCAACGATCTGCGGTGGATGGCGTCCGGGCCGCGCACCGGGCTCGCCGAGATCCGGCTGCCCGACCTGCAGCCGGGGTCCTCCATCATGCCGGGCAAGGTCAACCCGGTGATCCCCGAGGCCGTGCTCATGGTCGCCGCCCAGGTGATCGGCAACGACGCGACGATCACCACCGCCGGCGCCTCCGGGAACTTCGAGCTGAACGTGATGCTCCCGGTCATCGCCAAGAACGTGCTGGAGTCGGTCCGGCTGCTCGCCAACGTGTCGCGGCTGCTGGCCGACCGCACGGTCGACGGCGTCGTCGCCGACCGCGAACGGGCCCGCGAGTACGCCGAGTCCTCACCCTCCGTGGTGACCCCGCTGAACAGGTACATCGGCTATGAGGAGGCCGCGAAGGTCGCCAAGAGGTCCCTGGCCGAGCGGAGGACGATCCGCGAGGTGGTCCTGGACGGCGGTTACGTGGAGCGCGGCGACCTCACCCTGGAGCAGCTGGACGAGGCGCTGGATGTCCTGCGGATGACGCGCCCGTGACAACTGGCTCCCCCGCGCCGAACCGTGACGCGCGCCGCAGCGTCGTATGCCTACGGCACCTAATATCTGTGCATGGCGGACGACGGAGCGGTGAGACGAGTGGCGGCGGGACCTGCGACGTACTGGACCCCCGGGACCCCGATCCTGTGGCGGTACCGGGAGAACGCCGGTGATCGCTTCCACATCGCGCGGCCCGTCACCGTCGTCCGGGACGACGAGGACCTGCTCGCGGTGTGGCTGGCGCCCGGCACCGAGTGCGTGAAGCCGGTGCTGACCGATGGCAGGCCCCTCCACCTGGAGCCCCTGGAGACCCGCTACACCAAGCCGCGCACGGTGCAGCGGGACCGGTGGTTCGGCACGGGTGTGCTGAAGCTCGCCCGGCCCGGCCGGCCCTGGTCGGTGTGGCTGTTCTGGGAGCCGGACTGGCGGTTCAAGAACTGGTACGTCAACCTCGAGCAGCCGTTGTCCCGTTGGGTGGGTGGTGTGGACTCCGAGGACTACTTCCTGGACATCTCGGTGCACCCGGACCGCAGTTGGCACTGGCGGGACGAGGACGAGTTCGCGCAGGCCCAGCGGGACGGGCTGATGGACGAGCGGACGGCCGAGCGGGTGCGGGCGGCGGGGCAGGACGCGGTGGAGGCGATCGGCGCGTGGGGCCCTCCGTTCTCGGAGGGCTGGCAGCACTGGCGCCCGGACCCGTCCTGGGCGGTACCGTCACTCCCCGAGGGCTGGGACCGTACGCCCGCGCACGTGTCCTCATGAGACCCTTGATGCGCCCCCGGGCAACAAACGTAGGATCGTCCTCCGCAAGGGCGCTCAGAAGCAACAACTCCCGGGGCATGCGCCGGGCCTGACCATACGTCACCGAGGGGCGGCAGGACGTGAGCGAGGGGTACCAGGGCAACACCACCAGGGCCGAGGGCCCTGGCCCGTGCGGGTTCGCGAGTGGCACAGGAACAACCTCTGACCACGCCGTAATTCCGTTCCTGGGACACGTATTCCGGGTATCGGCATTTCGGCGGGACCATCTGCGCGCCCGGCGCGCAGCCCCGGACGGACGGATTCGACACGCGTGACGGAGCAGCCCACCTCCTACGAGCGCCCGCAGCCGGGCGTCGACCCCGCGGAGACCCGCGGGGCGCTCCTGCGTACCCCGACGCCGCTCGGCAACCCGGCCTTACCGGCACAGGCGGCCCGCGCGGACACGCCCTCCGGTCCGGGGACCACCACGCCCTGCGGCAAGGGGAACAAGCGGAAGGAGCCCCCCGTCAACGGCCCCGAGCACTCCCAGCCCGCTGCTGCCGAGACCGGCACGCACCGGCCGCGTCCCGCGCCGGAGGCCATTCCTGCGCAGCCGGCCACCGAGCAGGACCGGGCACCGGGCGGTCAGGAACGCCGTACCGGGCGGGGGCTGCCGCCGGGCCGGCCGATGCCGATGCGGCGCGACGGGGACCGGCTCAGGTTCGTGGGCGCGGCGACCCGGCGGATCGCCCGCGGCATCGACCTGGACGAGATCGTGATGGGGCTGTGCCGGGCCACCGTGCCGACCTTCTCGGACGCGATCCTGGTCTATCTGCGCGACCCGCTGCCGGTCGGTGACGAGCGGCCCACCGGCCCCGTGGTGCTGCGGCTGCGCCGGACCGACCGGATACCGGACGAACGGGACACCGAGGGCCTGCTGCTCCCGCCGTTCCCGGAACCGGAGCCGGAGGCCTCGGCGCTGTCGGAGCTGTCGTCGCTGACCACCGAGCTGTGCGAGGTGCGTCCCGGCGGCGCCCTGAACGAGGTGCTGCGCGGGGTGCGACCGGTGTTCGCCGACGCGCCCGCCGCCCGGTCCGCGCTGCCCGAGCTGCTCGGCGAGGGCGGCGAGGCGGTCGTACCCGGCGGGCAGCACGCGATCCTCGCGCCGCTGCGCGGGCGGCGCCGGGTGATCGGCGCGGCGCTGTTCCTGCGCCGTCCGGAGCGGCTCGCGTTCGAGGCGGACGACCTGCTGGTGGCCGCCCAGCTCGCCACGCACAGCGCGCTCGGCATCGACAAGGCGGTGCTGTACGGCCGGGAGGCCTACATCGCCGACGAGCTGCAGCGCACCATGCTGCCGGAGACCCTGCCCCGGCCGACGGGCGTGCGGCTCGCCTCGCGCTATCTGCCGGCGGCGGAGACCGCGCGGGTCGGCGGCGACTGGTACGACGCGATCCCGCTGCCCGGCAGCCGGGTGGCGCTGGTGGTCGGTGACGTCATGGGGCACTCCATGACGTCGGCGGCGATCATGGGTCAGCTGCGCACGACGGCCCAGACGCTGGCCGGGCTCGACCTGCCCCCGCAGGAGGTGCTGCACCACCTGGACGAGCAGGCACAGCGCCTGGGCACCGACCGCATGGCGACCTGCCTGTACGCCGTGTACGACCCGGTCACGCACCGCATCACGATCGCCAACGCGGGCCATCCGCCGCCCGTTCTGCTGCACCTGGGCGGCCGGGCGGAGGTGCTGCGGGTGCCGCCGGGCGCGCCGATCGGCGTCGGCGGGGTCGACTTCGAGGCGGTCGAGCTGGACGCACCCGCCGGGGCCACGCTGCTGCTGTACACCGACGGCCTGGTGGAGTCCCGGCTGCGGGACGTGTGGACCGGCATAGAGCAGCTGCGCGAACGGCTGGCGGCGACCGCCCAGTTGACCGGTCCCGACCATCCACCGCCGCTCGAGGCGCTGTGCGACGAGGTGCTGGACATGCTCGGCCCGGGCGACCGGGACGACGACATCGCGCTCCTCGCGGCCCGCTTCCACGGGATCGCGCCGAGCGATGTGGCGTACTGGACCCTGGAGCCGGAGGACGCGGCCCCCGGCCAGGCCCGCCGGCTGGCCCGGCGCGCCCTGGCCCGCTGGGGCCTGGAGGAGCTGACGGACTCGGTGGAGCTGCTGGTCAGCGAGGTGGTCACGAACGCCGTGCGGTACGCCTCCCGGCCGGTCACGCTGCGTCTGCTGCGCACGGACGTGCTGCGCTGCGAGGTCGGCGACGACGTGCCGCAGCTGCCGCGGCTGCGCCAGGCCCGGGCCACGGACGAGGGCGGCCGCGGGCTGTACCTGGTCAACAGGCTGGCCCGGCGGTGGGGCGCGACCCGGCTGAGCACGGGCAAGGTGGTCTGGTTCGAGCTGAACCGGGGCTGAGCGACACCACCGGTACGACGCGAGAAAGGGCGCCCGGGGACTCCCCGGGCGCCCTTTCTCGCGTGCGGCCTACTGGCCGAAGTTCCCGCTGCCGGCGGGATCGAGCGGATCCTCCGAGACGCCGCCCGTCGGGGCCCCGGTGGTCGGGGTCCCCGTGGGCGGGGTCTGGGTGGGTGTCTGGGTCGGGGTCTGGGTCGGGGTCTGCGACGGCGTCTGCGACGGGGTCGTCGAGGTCGGCGGCTCACTGCTCGGCGTGTTCGACGGCGTCCGGGACGGGGTCTGGCTGAACGTCGGGGTGTCCGTCGGCTGGACGGCCGCGCCCTGGGTGGTGTTCAGGTCGAACTTGGCCTTCTCCGTGACACCGAAGGTGTAGGCCGCCCAGATCTGCGCCGGCGGGCCACCACCGTTGACCCGGCCGCCGCCCATCGCGCCCTTGAGCGAGACATGGGCGTACTTCTTGATCGGCTCGCCGTCGCAGCCCGTGCCCCCGGCCTTGGCCGCCTCGCCGAACAGACCGACGGAGGTGACCAGGTCCGGCGTGTAACCGGTGAACCAGGCCGAGCGGTTGCAGTCGGACGTACCCGTCTTGCCCGCCACCTGCTGGCCGTTGCGCAGCGGGTTGTTGGCCACGGAGATCTGGGCCGTACCGTCGTCGACCACTCCGGTCAGCACGGAGGTCACGGTGTCGGCGGCCGTGCGGCTGATCACCGAGGAGCCGATCGGGCTGGGTATCCGGACCGTACGGTCCTTCTTCTCCGCCGACTTCAGGATGCTGGGCGTCACCTTGTTGCCGTGGTTGTCGAACGTGGCGTAGATGCCGGCCATCTCGAGCGGGCTGGCGCCCATGGAGCCCAGGGTCTGCGCGGGCACCGCCTGCATGCCCTCGGTGTCCATGCCGAGCTGCTTGGCCGTGCTCATGACCTTGTCCATGCCCACGTCGACACCCATCTGCGCGAAGACGGAGTTGACGGACTTGTTCATCGCCTGCTGGACGGTGATCTTGCCGTAGTCGGTGTTGTCCTCGTTCGGCGGGGCGAAGCCGACCTTGCTGCCGTGGTCCAGGACCGGGCGGCGGCTGGTGCCGTCGTAGACGGTGCCGGCGTTGATCGGCTTGCCGTCCTGCGTGGTGGCGTTCTGCTCCAGCGCGGAGGCGAGGATCAGCGGTTTGAACGTCGAGGCCGGCTGGTAGTCCCGGCGCGTGGCGTTGTTGATGTAGTGGCTGAAGTAGTCCTGGCCGCCGTACAGGGCGACGATCTTGCCGGTCTTGGGGTCGACGGACACGGCGCCGGCCTGGACGTCGCGGTCGACGTTGCGCTTCTTCGGCTCCAGCTTGCCGGTCAGCTGGCTCTTGACGGCCTTCTCCAGCGCGGCCTGCTTCTTCCGGTCGACGTTCAGGGTGATGGTCCAGCCCTGGTTCTCGACCTTGGCCTCCGCGTCGGACTTGGACAGGCCCTCCTCGTCCATCAGCCGCTGTTCCAGCTGGGCGTTGGCGAGCGAGACGAGATAGCCCTTCTGGCCCTCCATGCCCGGGGCGCCCTTGGGGTCCTTGGGCACCGGGAACTGCAGGGCGTCACGCTTGGCCTTGGGCAGCCACCCCTCGTCCACCATGTTGTCCAGGACGTAGTTCCACCGCGCCTTGACCAGCCGCTTGCCGGTGTCGCTCGCGACCGCCCAGTCGTACTGGCTCGGCGCCTGGAGCAGGGCGGCCAGGTACGCGCCCTGCTCCACTTTGAGGTCCTGGGCGTCGACCCGGTAGTAGGCCTGCGCGGCGGCCTGGATGCCGTAGGCGCCGCGGCCGTAGTAGCTGGTGTTGATGTAGCCGGCGAGGATGTCGTCCTTGGTCTTCTCGCGCTCCACCTTCAGCGAGATGACCAGTTCCTTCAGCTTGCGCGTGACGGTCTGGTCCTGGTTCAGGTAGAAGTTCTTGACGTACTGCTGGGTGATCGTCGAACCACCCTGCTTGCCCTTGCCGGAGAGGGTGTTGACCAGGCCGCGCGCGGTGCCCTTGAGGTCCACGCCGGGATCGGTGTAGAAGGACTTGTTCTCGGCGGCCACGAAGGTCAGCTGGACCTTCCGGGGCACCTTGGCGAGGTCCACGATCTCGCGGTTGACCTTGCCGTCGCGGGCCAGGATGCGGCCGTCGCTGTACTTGTAGACGTTGCTCTGGCGCTGGGCCGCCGCGTTGCCGACGGGAATGTCGACCGCCAGGTACAGGGCGATGAAGCCGCCGATGCACAGCAGGCAGAAGCCGAAGAACGTGCCCAGGATCTTCTTCCAGGTGAACAGCCTGCGTATTCGGCCCTTGGCGGGCTTGGTGCCCGCCACGGACGGGGTGCCGGCCGCGGACGTGGAGCGGCGCCTGGGCGCCGCGCGGTGGCCACCGCGCTGTCGCGCTCGTCTCTCTTCCGCTCGTCCCATGGGTCCCTACGCTCCGATTCCGTCTCGGGGTCAGCTCCGAAAGCTAACACCCGTCTATATGACAAAGGACGCCCGATCCGCTCTTTTACGGACGTGACAATCAGCACCCGCTCCAAGGGAACCGACGGCTGGGATCCCCGGAGGGTTGCTTGACAGAAAAAAGTGATATCACTTAGCTAGAACCAAGCTAGGCTTCCCAGGAAGCTCCGAGAACAGGGGGACCCACCATGTCCGCACACGACGCGTCTGCGACCGCCGACATACCCGAGATGCCCGCCCCACGGGTGACGGAGCTCCCGGCGCACAGCATCGGCGGCGGGCTCGCCCTGCTCCTGGGCCTGCTCGGGCTCGGCGCCGCCGCCGCCCTGCTCGCCGCCGCCTCGGCGGTCGAGGCCTCCGGCGCCAAGGGCGGGCTCGTCGTCGGCGGTGTCCTCGTCCTCCTCGCCGCCGTCATCGCGATGCGAGGGCTGAACACGGTCGCGCCCGGCGAGGCGCGGGTCGTCCAGCTCTTCGGCCGGTACCGGGGCACGATCCGGCAGGACGGCCTGCGCTGGGTGAACCCCTTCACCTCGCGGACCCGTATCTCCACCCGGGTGCGCAACCACGAGACCGCCGTACTGAAGGTCAACGACGCCTACGGCAACCCGATCGAGCTGGCCGCGGTCGTGGTCTGGAAGGTCCAGGACACCGCCCAGGCGGTGTTCGAGGTGGACGACTACGCCGAGTTCGTCGCCACGCAGACCGAGACGGCCGTACGGCACATCGCCATCGAGTACCCGTACGACGCCCACGACGAGGACGGTCTCTCGCTGCGCGGGAACGCCGAGGAGATCACCGAGAAGCTGGCCGTCGAGCTGCAGGCGCGCGTGGAGGCGGCCGGGGTGCGGATCATCGAGTCGCGCTTCACGCATCTCGCGTACGCTCCCGAGATCGCCTCGGCGATGCTCCAGCGCCAGCAGGCCGGCGCGGTCGTCGCGGCCCGGCGGCAGATCGTGGACGGGGCGGTCGGCATGGTGGAGGCGGCGCTCGCCCGGATCGCGGAGCGGGACATCGTGGAGCTGGACGAGGAGCGGAAGGCGGCGATGGTGTCCAACCTGATGGTGGTGCTGTGCGGGGACCGGGCCCCGCAGCCGGTACTCAACACGGGGACCCTCTACCAGTGACGGACTCACCGGAGGAGACCCCGCGGCGCCGGCCGCAGCAGCGCAAGCAGGTGCTGCTGCGGCTGGACCCGTCGGTGTACGAGGCGCTCGCCCGGTGGGCCGGGGACGAGCTGCGGTCGGCCAACGCGCAGATCGAGTTCCTGCTGCGCAAGGCGCTGGCGGACGCCGGACGCCTGCCGAAGGACACCGGCCCCCTGCCCCGCAGGGGCAGGCCGCCTGTATCGGAACCGTGACAATCGCCCTCCACCTGCACGGCCCTACAGCCCGCCATGATCTACACACGGCGCGTATACACGCTGCGTATACACCGTGTGTAGAGTGCTGCCATGTCCATCGGTCACACCCTCCTAGGGCTCCTGGAGTCCGGCCCCCGACACGGCTACGACCTGAAGCGGGCCTTTGACGAGAAGTTCGGTCACGACCGGCCGCTGCACTACGGCCAGGTCTACTCGACGATGTCCCGCCTGCTGAAGAACGGGCTCGTGGAAGTCGACGGGATCGAGGCGGGCGGCGGCCCCGAGCGCAAGCGGTACGCCATCACGGACGCCGGCGTCACCGACGTGGAGCGGTGGCTCGCCTCCCCGGAGAAGCCGGAGGAGTACCTCCAGTCGACCCTGTACACCAAGGTCGTCCTGGCGCTGCTGACCCACCGGAACGCGGCCGACGTCCTCGACGTCCAGCGCGCCGAGCACCTGCGCAGCATGCGGATCCTGACCGACCGCAAGCGCAAGGGCGACCTCGCGGACCAGCTGATCTGCGACCACGCCCTGTTCCACCTGGAGGCCGACCTGCGCTGGCTGGAGCTGACCGCCGCACGGCTCGACAAGCTCCGCGAGGCGGTGGCCCGATGACTCCTCCTCCCGGCTCCCTGCTCGCCGCCGAGAACCTGCGCAAGGCCTACGGCCCCACACTCGCGCTCGACGGCGCCGGGTTCTCCATCCACCCCGGCGAGGTCGTCGCCGTGATGGGCCCCTCCGGGTCCGGCAAGTCGACGCTGCTGCACTGTCTCGCCGGCATCGTGCCGCCCGACTCCGGCTCGATCACCTATGCCGGGCGCGAGCTGGCCACCATGAGCGACACCGAGCGCAGCGCGCTCAGGCGCAGCGAGTTCGGTTTCGTCTTCCAGTTCGGGCAGCTCGTACCGGAGCTGACCTGCGTGGAGAACGTGGCGCTTCCGCTGCGGCTGAACGGCACCTCCCGCCGGCAGGCCGAGAAGGCGGCGCTGGGCTGGATGGAGCGCCTCGAGGTCGACGACCTCAGGGACAAGCGGCCCGGCGAGGTCTCCGGCGGCCAGGGGCAGCGGGTCGCGGTGGCGCGGTCGCTGGTCACGGGGCCCCGGGTGCTGTTCGCGGACGAGCCGACCGGCGCGCTGGACTCCCTCAACGGCGAACGCGTGATGGAACTGCTCACCGACGCGGCCCGCTCCACCAACGCGGCCGTCGTCCTCGTCACGCACGAGGCCCGGGTGGCGGCCTACTCCGACCGCGAGATCGTCGTACGCGACGGCAGGTCCCGGGACATGGAGCGGGCCATATGAAGGTGCGGCAGTGGTCCAGAGACCTGGGTCTGGGGGTTCGGTTCGCCTTCACCGGCGGGCGCGAGGGCTGGGTCCGGATGCTGCTCACGGCGGTCGGCGTCGGCCTCGGCGTCGCGCTGCTGCTGCTGACGACCGCCGTCCCGAACGCCCTGGCGGTACGGCACCAGCGCGACGACGCCCGCCTGGACTACACCTACGACCAGAAGCACAAGCCGAAGGCCGCCAACACCCTGGTGATCTCGGACGCCAACTCGAACTACCGCGGCTCCGACATCCGCGGCCGCCTGGTGGAGCCCGAGGGGCCGCGCGCGCCGCTCGCACCGGGCCTGTCCAGGTATCCGGCGCCGGGCGACATGGTGGTCTCCCCCGCGCTGCAGCGGCTGCTCGACTCCGGTGAGGGCAGGCTGCTGCGCGAGCGGCTGCCGTACCGGGTGGTCGGGACCATCGGCGAGCCCGGGCTCATCGGCTCGCACGAACTCGCCTACTACGCCGGCGCGAAGAACCTGGCACCGCGCATCAACGGCTGGCAGACGGCCCGGATCACCGAGTTCGGCAGTCCGCAGGCGGGGCCGCCCGACAAGACGGACCCCGTGCTGATCCTGCTGGTGCTGGTCGTGTTCGTGGTGCTGCTGATGCCGGTCGCCGTGTTCATCGCCACGGCGGTGCGGTTCGGCGGCGAGCGGCGCGACCGCAGGCTGGCCGCACTGCGCCTGGTCGGTTCCGACAGCCGGATGACCCGGCGGATCGCGGCGGGCGAGGCGCTCGCGGGCTCCCTGCTCGGGCTGGTCTTCGGCACGGTCTTCTTCCTGCTCGGCCGTCAGCTCGCGGGCTCCGTGGAGATCCTGGGCATCAGCGTGTTCCCCAGCTATCTCGACCCCACCCCCGCGCTGGCCTCGCTGGTCGCCGTCACCGTCCCGGCGGCGGCGGTGCTGGTCACCCTGTTCGCGCTGCGCGGGGTGGTCATCGAACCGCTGGGCGTGGTCCGCACGGCCCGGCCCGCGCGGCGCCGGCTGTGGTGGCGGCTGCTGCTGCCACTGGGCGGACTGGCGATGCTCGCCCCGATGATCGGCCAGGGCCGGTCGAACGGCGCCTTCAACCAGTACCTGGTGATCGGCGGCGTCCTGCTGCTGCTCGTCGGCGTGACCGCGCTGCTGCCGTGGGTCGTCGAGGCGGTCGTGGCCCGGCTCGGCTCGGGCAGTGTCGCCTGGCAACTGGCGGTACGGCGGCTTCAGTTGAGCAGCGGTTCGGCAGCCCGCATGGTGAACGGCATCGCGGTCGCGGTGGCCGGCGCCATCGCCCTGCAGATGCTGTTCGCGGGCGTCCAGGGCGACTACACCAAGGTCACCGGCCAGAACGTCGAACGGACGCAGATGCAGGTGCAGATGTCGCGGGGCGGCGCGTTCCTCTCGGTCGCCGACAAGTTCTCCGCCACCAAGGGCGTACGGAAGGCCACCGCGCTGGGCGGCCTCCAGGTGGGCGACCGGAGCTGGAACACCGAGGAGGGGCCCAAGTCCTCCACGAGCGTGACCGTCGGCGACTGCGCCGCGCTGCGCGAGGTGGCTCGGCTGACGTCCTGCCACGACGGGGACGTCTTCGTGGCGAGGGGCGGCGACAAGGAGATGGACGCCGACGCGGCGAAGCTCTCCCGGCCGGGCCGCAAGCTCTACTTCGACACGGGCAACGGCTTCTACAAGGGCCGTGACTTCATCTGGCCCGTCCCCGGCGGCCTGAAGCGGGTCAGCTCGACCAAGGGCCCGAACGGGACCACGGACAGCGGCTTCCTGATGACACCCGCCGCCGTGCCCGACCGGATGACCCGGCTGATCAGCGGTGAGGTGTACCTGTCGCTGGACGAGTCGCTGCCGGACGTGCACGAGTACGTCCGCAACACGGCGGCCCGGATCGACCCGATGGCGGACACGATCGTGTGGGCGTCCACCGAGCAGTCCACGAAGTTCACCTCCATCCGGACCGGGCTGCTCGTCGGTGCCACCTGTGTGCTGGCGCTGATCGGCGCGAGCCTGCTGGTCTCCCAGCTGGAGCAGCTGCGCGAGCGCAGGAAGCTGCTGTCTGCGCTGGTCGCGTTCGGCACCCGGCGGCGCACCCTGAGCCTGTCGGTGCTGTGGCAGACGACCATCCCGATCGCGCTCGGCCTGCTGCTCGCCTCTGCCGTGGGACTGACGCTGGGCGCGGTGCTGCTGAAGATGGTGGGCGCGACGGTGGGCGTCGACTGGCCGAGCATGCTGACGATGACCGGGATCGGCGCGGCGGTCGTCCTGGCGGTCACCCTGCTCAGCCTGCCCCCGCTGCTGCGCCTGATGCGCCCGGACGGCCTGCGCACCGAGTAGCGCGACACCGCTCCATGGGCCCCTCCCCGCCAGGAGGGGCCCATGTCCGGTGCCCTCACAGGCTGTGTTCGCGCACCACCCTGCGCGACTGGGCCAGCAGCATGCCGACGTTCACCGACTTGCGGCAGACGACGACCGCGACGACGTCCTGCTGCTCGTTCATCCGCAGGAACAGGTGGGTGAGGTTCTCGCTGTTGACGAGGATCTCCTGGAAGAAGTGGTTGTCGCCGCTGGTGCCGCGGCGCTCCTTGAAGATGTCCTCGATCATCACCACCGTGCGCCCCTGAAACAGGTCGAGCGTCGCTCCCGCCAGCAGGTCCAGGACCTCGGGCGGATGGTTGTCCACGGTCTCGTACGACAGCAGCATTCCGGTCGACATGTCGACCACGCCGGCCGCGACGCAGTCGGGTGCGTTCGAACGGAGCGATTTGACCAGGCTCATCACCTGGTCGGAGAAACCGGGGGTCATACGCTTCGTCGCCATCCCTTCACACTCCCTCGGAGGTCTTCTCGGTCAGGATCGAGCCGATGCGGTCGAGGGCCGGCTGGGTCGCCCGGTGCAGGCTCTCCAGGTCGAGGCCCTCGTCGCCGAGCACGACCATCAACGCCGTGTCGCCCACGGCGTAGAAAGCGGCACAGCCGTGGCTGCCGTACGCCACCGTCTGCCGCAGCACTCCGCGCGAGGTGGCCTGGGTGGTGCGGCGGGCGAGACCGAGACCGGCCGCGGCGAGGGCGGCGAGCCCCTCCGGGTCGATCGAGTCGGCGGTGTCGGCCGCGATGAGCAGCCCGTCGGCGGCCGCGACGGCGGTGTCGGTGATGCCGGTCACCTGTTCCCGCAGCCCGCGCATCTCCAGCGCCAGCGCTTCGCGATTCATCTGGTGGAACTCCCTCTTTCTCATGTCGGGTTCGGCCGTTGCGGCGGTCCGTCCGCCTCACTCGGCGGTTCCGTGCCGCAGCCGGAAGAACCCCTTCCAGCTCGCTCCGTGCCTGGGCGGGGCGAGGGCTTCGGTGATGCCGCTGGCGCCGGGCTCACGGCGCGGCAGGACGGTGGGCTCGGGGCGCGGCGGGACTGCGGGCGCGGGGGGCGGCCCGGGCGGCGGCTCGCGGTGGCGTACGGCCCGTACCTCCGGCGCCAGCCGGACCGGGATCGCTGCGGGCTCGGTGGCGCATTCCAGGAACCCCTCGGCGAGCATCCGGGCGACCTCCACGGTGACCGTGTAGACGCCACGGCCGACACGGAAGGCCAGGTCACGGGCTGTTCGGCGGCCGTCGGCGTGGGTGAGCAGGTCCTGCTGCAGCGCGGTGAGCGGGCGGCCCGTGGGCGCGGCGGGCAGCGGGCGTTCCCGCTCCGGGCTCACCGGGTACGGCAGTGTGGCGAGGGCGGCGAGCTTGCGGCCCGCGTCCTGCACCAGCCGGGCGGGGGCCTCGCCGACGGGGACCGGTGCGTGCGGCTCGGTCCCGGCGAAGCGTTCGCAGCCGTCCACCCGGCCCGCGGCCATGGCGAAGGCTGCGTCCTGGAGCGCCATCGCGCACACCACCCTGAGCTGGGCGGCTCCCGCGTAGCCGTGGGCGACCAGCGCCGCGGCCGGCCAGCGAGCGCCGCCGGACTCCCGCACCAGCTCGGCCCACCGCTCGGCGTCGATGCGGTCGGTGCGCAGCAGCAGCGCCTCCGGGCCCGGCGCGCCGGGGCTCTCTGCCGCCACCACCAGCCCGTCCCTCAGGTGGAACGAGCCGCCGGGGCGGCCGGACACCCGCAGCTCCCCGGTGTACCGCGCGGGCCAGCAGGCCGTGAGTGCGTGCGCCAGCCGGTCGTGGCCGACGCGGCCCAGGGCATCCCGAACGTCCGACATCACACCCCTCGGCATTTCGCACAGACGCCTGATGCGTCGCACTGAGGGGGCATGTGTATCAGTTCGGAGGCATATTTCAGCCGGGTCTTTCCGACCTGTCCCGAGCTGACGGAACTTGGTGCTTGATGCCGTTCATCTCACTTTGCCGAGAACTCATTTGACCGTTCCCGGCAGTCGGGTCTCCGGTTCTCGGCCGTCGCCGCCGAGGACCCGCACCGGCAGCGGACGCATGGCCTCGCGCAGCGCGCCCGCCAGTTCCCCGTACTCCGCGCCGCGGGCCGCGCCGGTGCGCATGGCGAGGGCGATGCGGCGGCTCGGGGCGGGCTCGGCGAAGTAGCCGGTGAGCAGCCGGCTGCCGCGGGTGGTCTCGAGCCTGAGGGCGGTGCGCGGCAGCAGGGTGCAGCCGAGGCCGCCCGCCACCAGCTGGACCAGCGTGGAGAGTCCGGCGGCCGTGGTGGTGACCGGGGCGTCCTCCCGCCCGGCCTCCCGGCAGATGTCCAGGGCCTGGTCGCGCAGGCAGTGACCTTCGTCGAGGAGCAGAAGGTTGAGCTCCTTCAGGGCCTCGCGCGGGATGCCCTCGCGGTCGCCGAGCCAGTGGTCCGGCGGCGTGACGAGCACGAAGTCCTCGTCGAAGAGCGGGAGTTCGGTGACGCCCGAGACCCCGAGCGGGACGGCCAGCAGCAACAGGTCGAGACGGCCGGAGTTCAGGCCGTCGATGAGGTTCGCGGTCTGCTCCTCGTGCACCTGCAGGTCGAGGTGCGGGTACCGCTCGTGGACCAGCCGCAGCACGGTGGGCAGCAGATACGGCGCGACGGTCGGGATCACCCCGAGCCGCAGCACGCCGGTGAAGGGCGCCCGCACGGCCTCGGCCTCCTCCAGCAGTGCCCCGACCTCGTCCAGCACCGCCTTCGCCCGTACGGCCAGGCGCTCGCCGGCGGGAGAGAGCAGCACCTTGCGCGTCGTACGCTCGAGGAGGGTCACGCCCAGGGTCTCCTCGAGCGCGGAGACCGCGCCGGACAGGGCGGGCTGGCTCATCCCGATGGCGGCCGCCGCGTCCCGGAAGTGCAGATGCTCGGCGACGGCGGCGAAGGCTCGCAGCTGCGCGAGGCTCGGCTGTCTCCGCTTGCCATTACTGATGGTCACTGATAGCCGCCTCCGATCAACAAGACCGAGTGTAGCTATTTCACTAATCAATGCACCCTGTGCCAACATCGAAAACGTCCAACCCCAAGGGAAACGCCCTCAAAAGGGGTGTTTCCTCGCTGCAAGGAGAGCACGTGCTCACTGTCGGTGACAAGTTCCCCGAGTTCGAACTGGCCGCCTGCGTCTCGCTGGAGAAGGGCAAGGAGTTCGACACGATCAACCACAAGACCTACGAGGGCAAGTGGAAGATCGTTTTCGCCTGGCCCAAGGACTTCACCTTCGTGTGCCCGACCGAGATCGCCGCGTTCGGCAAGCTGAACGACGAGTTCGCCGACCGCGACGCGCAGATCCTCGGCTTCTCCGGTGACTCCGAGTTCGTCCACCACGCCTGGCGCAAGGACCACGACGACCTGCGCGACCTGCCCTTCCCGATGATGGCCGACTCCAAGCACGAGCTGATGCGCGACCTGGGCATCGAGGGCGAGGACGGCTTCGCCAAGCGTGCCGTGTTCATCGTCGACCAGAACAACGAGATCCAGTTCTCCATGGTGACCGCCGGCTCCGTCGGCCGTAACCCCAAGGAGGTCCTGCGGGTCCTGGACGCCCTGCAGACCGACGAGCTGTGCCCGTGCAACTGGTCCAAGGGCGACGAGACGCTGGACCCGGTCGCGCTGCTGGCTGGTGAGTGACGCATGTCGCTCGACTCCCTGAAGTCCCGTGTACCGGACTACGCCAAGGACCTGAAGCTCAACCTGGGCTCGGTCATCGGCAACTCCGACCTGCCGGCGCAGCAGTTGTGGGGCACGGTGCTGGCGACCGCCATCGCCTCCCGTTCCCCGATCGTGCTGCGCGAGCTGGAGCCGGAGGCCAAGGCGAACCTGTCGCCCGAGGCGTACACCGCCGCCAAGGCCGCCGCCGCGGTGATGGCGATGAACAACGTCTTCTACCGCACCCGGCACCTGTTGTCCGACCACGAGTACGGCACCCTGCGCGCGGGTCTGCGGATGAACGTCATCGGCAACCCCGGTGTCGAGAAGGTCGACTTCGAGCTCTGGTCGTTCGCGGTCTCCGCGATCAACGGCTGCGGCCTGTGCCTGGACTCGCACGAGCAGGTGCTGCGCAAGGCCGGCGTCGACCGTGAGGTGGTCCAGGAGGCGTTCAAGATCGCCTCCGTGGTCCAGGCGGTCGGTGTCACGCTGGACGCGGAAGCGGTGCTCTCCGAGTAGTTCGGCCGTGGTTCCCCGGGACCCCGCTCACACTTCGTGGGCGGGGTCTTCCGTATGTTGCGCGCCGTCGCCGGGGGTCGCGCCCCCGGGCCCCCCGTCGGCCCGAACGGCCCCGTCCTCGAACGCCGGACGGGCTGGTTCGGGTACGGCCCGCTCCAAGGAGTACTGCCGCAGATAACCCACCACCGTGTTGGTCACCGCCACCAGCGGTACGGCCACCACCGCGCCGCCGATGCCCGCCACCATGCCTCCGGCCGCCACCGTGAGGACGACGGCCAGGGGGTGCACGCGGACCGCGCGGCCGAGGATGAACGGCTGCAGGACGTGGCCCTCGATCTGCTGGACGGCGAGGACCACGACAAGGGTCATGACGGCCGTGAAGACGCCCTGCGTCACCAGCGCCACGATCACCGCCAGGGCGCCGGAGGCGACCGCGCCGACCAGGGGGATGAAGGAGAACAGGAAGATGAAGACGGCCAGCGGGACGGCCATCGGCACGTCGAGGAAGTAGATGCCGATGCCGATGAAGATGGCGTCTATGAGGGCGACCAGGACCGTGCCGCGGACGTAGGCCGTCAGGGTGCGCCAGGCGCGCGGGCCGGCACCGGCCACGCCCGGGCGGGCGGCGGCGGGCACCAGCTTCAGGAACCACTGCCAGATGCGCTCGCCGTCGTAGAGCAGGAACAGCGTCGAGAAGAACACCAGCAGAATGCCGGTCAGGGCCTCGACGATGACCTGGACGCCCTCCAGACCCGCCGACGTGATCTGGTCGGTGTTGGCGCCGATCGCCTCGCGCAGGTTCTTGGCGATCTGGTTGATCTGTTTGTCGGTGACGTGGAACGGGCTCTTCAGCAGCCAGTTGCGCAGATCGTCGATGCCGTTCTGGATCTGGTTGGAGAGCGTGTCGATGTTCTCCATGACCTGCCAGGTCACGAACCAGCCCATCAGACCGATGACGACGAAGCCGAGGATGGCGGTCATCGCGGTGGCCGGACCGCGTGGCACCCCGCGCCGGGTGAGCCGGGCGACCGTCGGCTGGAGCAGCGCGGTCACCAGCAGGGCGATGACGAAGGCGAACACCACCAGCTGTACGGCGCTGATGACCCGCATCAGGACCCACACGGTGCCGGCGAGGACCAGCAGCCGCCAGCCGGCCTCGGCGGCGACCCGCACACCCCAGGGCACGGCCTGGGCGGGGTCGGGTCGGGGACCGGACGGTACGGCCGAGCGGGGAGCGGGCACCACGGGCTCGGCGGCCCGGTCGGCGGTGGCCGGTTCGCCGACGGTGTCCTGATCGACCTCCGCCCGGCGCTCGTCCAGCCGCTCGCTCATCTCGGTCAGCCCGGCCCCGAGCCGGCCGAGCCACCCTGGCACTCGCGACATGATCCGTCCTCTTCCCCCGCGTCCCCGGGCGTCGGCCACCACTCCCCCGTGGAGTCGTTCGCGTACGACCGTACAGGGCGAAAGCCCCTCCCCTTGGGACGGGGAGGGGCTGCGCGAAGTTGAGCGAACCGGGGCGGCCTAATACCAGTGGTTGGCCTGCCAGAACGACCACGCCTCACAGGGGCTGCCGTACCGGCTGTTCATGTAGTTGAGGCCCCACTTGATCTGGGTGGCCGGGTTTGTCTGCCAGTCGGCGCCGGCGGACGCGTACTTGCCGGCGGGCAGGGCCTGGAAGAGACCGTAGGCACCGGAGGAGGCGTTGGTCGCGTGGTAGTTCCAGCTGGACTCGTGGTCCACGATGTTGCTGAAGCACTGGAACTGGCCGCTCGCGACCATCTGGCGCGCCATCGCCTGGATCTGCGCGACGCTGTAGTTGCTCTGTACGGGGAAGCTGGAGGAGTCGCGGGTCGACCGGGTGGCCGTCTTCTGCGCCTCCGCACGGGCCTTGGCTTCCTTCTCCGCCTTCTCGGCGGCCGCCTTCTTGGCGACGGCGGTCTCGGCCGCGGCCTTGCGGGCGAGTGCCTCGGCGTCCTTCTTGGCGCTCGCGTCCGCGGCGATGGCCTGAGCGTCGGCCTGCTGCGTCAGGGACGCGGTCTGCACCTGGGCCTGCTGACCCGCGGGTATGTCCGCGAGGAGCGTGGTGTCGGCAGCCGTCGGCTCGGCGTCGTTGTTCTGCGCGACGCTGCCCGAGGCAACTCCGACGACGCTTCCGACGGCGGTGACCGCGGTGGCCGAGGCCACTGCGAATCCCCGGACCGAAATCCGGCTCACACGGTTTCCTTCCAGCATCGCCCGCTTCGGTGACCCTGGCGGACGCAATCGTGCCCCTGGCACTGGCCTCCCAACTGCGGGGTCACGGGAGGCGCGGGCCCGGTGGGCAACTCCCGCGAGGGGAGCGCCGCGTGGTGCTTCGGGCGGCATACGACGACGCTATGGAGTTGAAGGTGGTGCTTCAGTGGTGCCGTACCGCTGGGGGTACAGGTGTGTCGTATGCGGGGCCTGACAGGAGTGAGACTCTGCCGTAACCCGACACCGGGTGGCAATTCCGTGTTGCGTGTGAAAGCTCACACCTCGTTTGACCCAGGGGATTTCAGGAAACCGCCACACGCGAAGGCGCCGCCCGGCTAGGCTTCTGGCCTTTGCCGGACGGCGCCAACAGGCGTTGGCATCCCGTCAGATGCGCATCAGTCGCACGTCAGATGTGGCCGTCCTCCAGCATTTCGGTCACAAGCGCCGCAATCTGGGACCTCTCGGAACGCGTCAGGGTGACGTGCGCGAAGAGGGGGTGTCCCTTCAGCTTCTCCACGACGGCGACCACACCGTCGTAGCGCCCCACGCGCAGATTGTCCCGCTGTGCCACGTCATGAGTGAGAACGACCCGTGAATTGGCGCCGATTCGGGACAGAACGGTCAGCAGGACGTTCCGTTCCAGCGACTGGGCCTCGTCGACGATGACGAACGCGTCGTGCAGGGAGCGGCCCCGGATGTGGGTCAGGGGCAGAACCTCCAGCATGCCGCGCGCGGTGACCTCCTCGATGACCTCGCGGCTGGTGACCGCGGAGAGCGTGTCGAAGACGGCCTGCGCCCAGGGGCTCATCTTCTCGGCCTCGCTGCCCGGCAGATAGCCCAGCTCCTGCCCGCCCACCGCGTACAGCGGCCGGAAGACCATCACCTTCTGGTGCTGACGGCGCTCCAGGACCGCCTCCAGACCCGCGCACAGCGCGAGCGCCGACTTTCCGGTGCCGGCCCGGCCGCCCATCGAGACGATGCCGACGTCCGGGTCGAGCAGCAGGTCGAGCGCGATGCGCTGCTCGGCGCTGCGGCCCTTGATGCCGAACGCCTCCCGGTCGCCGCGCACCAGGCGGACGTTGCCCTCGGCGGTGATCCGGCCGAGCGCCTTGCCGCGCTCGGACTGGATGGTCAGGCCGGTGTGCACGGGGAAGTCGGAGGCCTCCGGGACGTACACGTGTCCTTCCTCGAAGAGGATGTCCACCTGCTCGCCGGAGAGCGTCAGTTCGGACATTCCGGTCCAGCCGGAGTTCTCCGTGATGGCGAGTTCGGCGCGGTACTCCTCGGCCAGCAGGCCGACGGACGAGGCCTTGATCCGAAGCGGCAGGTCCTTCGAGACGACGGTGACGTCGTACCCCTCGGCCTGCAGGTTGCGGGCCACCGCGAGGATGCGTGAGTCGTTGTCCCCCAGGCGGTAGCCGGTGGGCAGCACGCTGGGGTCCGAGTGGTTGAGCTCGACACGGACGGTCCCGCCCAGCTCCCCGATCGGGATGGGGGCGTCGAGGCGACCGTTCTTCACCCGGTAGTCGTCCAGCAGGCGCAGGGCCTGGCGGGCGAAGTAGCCGAGTTCCGGATGGTGCCGCTTGGCCTCCAGTTCCGTGACCACGACGATGGGGAGCACGACCTCGTGCTCGTCGAAGCGGGTCAGGGCGTTCGGGTCGGCCAGCAGGACGCTGGTGTCGAGAACATAGGTGCGCCGGTCTGGCTTGTGGCGCTTTGTGCTGGTCACCACGGAAGGACGTACCCCCTCGGATGAGGTCGGGGAGCGACGAGATGGAAGCCGGGCCGGGAGGGCGGGAGCATTGTCACCGGCGCCCGGCCCCCGCGCAGGGCGGGCCGGACACCGGACCTCCGCGGCTGCTTCCGTGCTGTGACCGCACGGTCGGGCTGGTGCAAAGGGCCTCCCGGGCGGACGGCCCCGAGCCGCCCGCTGAGATCCGACGCCCGTGGTTCGGGTGTCGACCTGCTTGGCTTATGCCCTCGAACATGCGCCGCCATGCAGAAGCAGCCAACAGCGCGCCGGTGAACTCCTTGTTACTTCCACCCCAACCGGGGTATACGGAACGCCCCGCGACACGGGTGGCCGACGGGGCGTTTCGGTATGTCCTCGGTGCGTCTTCGGTACGTCTCAGCCGCCGTAACGCCGGTGGCGGGCGGCGTAGTCGCGCAGCGCGCGCAGGAAGTCGACCTTGCGGAAGGCCGGCCAGAAGACATCACAGAAGTAGTACTCGGAGTGGGCCGTCTGCCAGAGCATGAATCCGGACAGCCGCTGCTCGCCGCTGGTGCGGATGACCAGGTCCGGGTCGGGCTGGGCGCCCGTGTAGAGGTGACGGCCGATCATGTCGATGTCGACGGACTCGGCGAGGTCCTCCATCGACACGCCCCTGTCCCGGGCGTCCAGGAGCATGGAGCGCACGGCGTCGGCGATCTCCTGCCGGCCGCCGTAGCCGATGGCCACGTTGACCACTATCCCCTCGACGTGGGCGGTGGTCTCCTCGGCCTCCTTGAGGGTGCGCTGCATCCCGGCCGGCAGCAGGTCGAGGGTGCCCACGTGGTGCACCCGCCAGCGGCCTTCGGCGGCGAGGGTGCGCACGACGTCCTCGATGATGCCGAGCAGGGGGCCGAGCTCCTCCTGCGGGCGGTCGAAGTTGTCGGTGGACAGCAGCCACAGGGTGACGACCTCGACGTCGGTCTCGGCGCACCAGCCGAGGAACTCCCCGATCTTGTCGGCGCCGGCGCGGTGGCCGTGGACCGTCGTGGAGCCGGCGGCCTTCGCCCAGCGGCGGTTGCCGTCCATGATGACGCCGATGTGCTTGGGCACCTGAGCGTGGTCCAGGTGGCCCTCCACCCGGCGTGCGTAGAGCCTGACGAGCAGGCCGCGCAGCTTGTCGCGCAGGTTCACGAGGATGCCCTCCGGGGGTTGGGCGATGGTTCGGTGGCCGCGGGCGTCGAGCCTACCCGTGCTGTCGGCTTGGGCAGGGCCCGCCCCTGAGCCGGGGACGCCTGGCCGGTACTGCAAGGTTCCCCCACGTAAAACGGGCCGGTCCGTGGGGGGGAGACGGACCGGCCCGAGGGGGGGTTTCCACCATAACCCTTCGTAAGGGCGGATGCGTGCATCGGCGTGGCACAACTACTCTCCGGAGTTGCCCGGCGACACCGCGGTGTGCGCGGAACGCTGCGTTCAGGGCCGACGCATGGCCGATTCACAGCGGATTCTCGGGAGGTACGGTCACAAACGAAGGGATCGAGCGGGTTTGGGCCATCTGGGGACGACTCGGCGAGTTGTCTCGGGATCCCTCCGGGCGGGCGACCCGGTAGCGAACGGTGACTTGACGATTCCGCTCCGGGTTCCCTCGGCGTCGCGGCACCGCGCAGCCCCCTCCACTGCGCGGTGCCGCCCGCACAGCTTTGCTGGCGCGAATTACCTTGGTCTGAACTTACGTGACCAGTGAGACGGCTGTGAACCGTCGCCGATAACGATGTGGAAACCCTGGGGAAACCACGGGTGAACCGCGTGGCTTTTGCCCCGTCCTCCCGGTTCGTCAGCCGGTCGGCTTCCGGACATCGAAGAGATGCCGGGCGCTGTGCGCGACGAAGGGGCCCTCCTTCTCGATCCGCTCGTGCAGGGCGCGCAGCCGCGGTTCGTACGCCTGGACCGTGAAGCCCGGCACCATCCAGACCACCTTGCGCAGGAAGTGCACGACGGCGGCGACGTCGTGGAACTCCATCCGCAGCCGCTCCGCCCGCAGGTCCACGACCTCGAGACCCGCCGCCTCCGCCCCGGCCCGCTCCCGCTCGGGATCACGGCCCGCGCGCACGGCCGCGGGCTGGGGCCCGAGGAAGAACTCGACCAGCTCGAACACACTGGCGGGCCCGACATGCTGGGCGAAGTACGTACCGCCGGGCCGCAGCACCCGTGCGACCTCCTCCCAGTACGGCCGTACGGGATGCCGGCTGAGGACCAGGTCGAAGGCCTCGTCGGCGAACGGCAGCGGCGCGTCGTCCGGCGCGGCGACGACCACCACACCTCGCGGCCGCAGCAGCGCGCTGGCCCTGGCCACGTTCGGCGGCCAGCCCTCCGTGGCCGCGACCAGCGGCGGACGGTCCGGCTCGGCCCGGCCCAGGGCGAAGTCGAGCACCTCTCCGCCCCCGGTCTGGATGTCGAGCGCGGCCTCGGCCCGGGCCAGCCGCTCCCCCGCCGACCGCGCGTACCCCCAGGAGGGCCGCGCCTCGGTGGCCCGCCCCTCGAACCAGGAGAAGTCCCATCCCTCGGTCGGCACGGCGGCCCCTTCGGCCACGAGGTCATCAAAGGAACGGTTCTCTGCCATGAACGCCATGATCGCAGCGCGTTGTCGGTGGGGCCTGCTAATTTCCGCGCCCATGACGACCTCTGCTGCCGGCTGCACCGCCGGCGAGATGGACATACTGCGGACGAGCCTGGACCGGCACCGGGACGCGGTGCTCTGGAAGCTGGACGGACTCGACGACGAGCAGTTGCGCCGGCCGATGACACCGACCGGGACCACCCTGCTCGGCCTGGTCAAGCATCTGGCCTCGGTCGAGTACGGCTGGTTCGTGGAGACGTTCGGGCGCGAGGGCGAGCCCCTGTGGTTCGACCCGTACCAGGACGAGGACATGCGCGTCGCCCCCGACGAGACCACCGACCGGATCATCGCCTTCTACGGCCGCGCCCGCGCCGCCGCCGACCACACGATCAGCGAGCTGCCGCTGGACGCCGAGGGCCGGCCGACGTGGCGTGACCACGCCGTGTCCCTGCGCTGGACGCTGGTCCACATGATCGAGGAGACGGCGCGACACGCCGGCCACATGGACATCCTGCGCGAACTGATCGACGGCGCGACCGGGGACCACCGCCCGGTCACGGACGTGGTCAAGGACTGACCGGATCGGCGGCGGGACGGTGGAGGACGAGCAGGACGTGTTCGTCCTCGCCGTGCCGGACGGTGCCGGCGCGTACGAAGCCGTGCCTCTCCAGCAGGCGGACGGAGGCCGTGTTGCCGGAGAACGGGTCGGCGTACAGGGGGCGTACCCGCTCCAGCCGGAGGAAGAGGCCGAGGGCGCGGGTGCCGACGCCCCGGCCCCAGTACGGCCGTCCGAGCCAGTAGCCGACGAACCGCCGGTCGTCCTCCGTCCAGGAGACGACGCTCCCGGCCACCTCGCCGTCGACGGTGACCGTCCGCACGAGGCAGTCGGGGTCGCCGAGCACACGCTCCCGCCAGTGTCTGAGGAAGGCGTCCCGCGGCCGGGGAGTGAACCTCGACCGCCGGACGGCTTCCGGGTCGTGCTCGTGGGCGAGGAGGACGTGGAGGTCGTCGTCGGTCACGCCCCGCAGGCTCACGTCGCGGTGCTCGTCGGTCATGCCGTGCAGTGTGGCAGCCGCCACTGACAACGCCTTGCCGTCACCGCACCAGGGGCCGGAGCTCCTCGGCCGCGAAGCGCACGAAGCCCTCCGGGTCGGGCTCGTCCGCGGTCGGCTGCAGCACGACGGTGTCGGCACCGGCCTCGGCCAGCCGCCGCACCGCCTCGGCCACCGCACCCGCGTCCCCCGCGACGCCGACCTCCGCCGACTCCAGCCCCTCGGCGACGAGTTCCGCGTGCAGCCGCTCGGCCGCGTCGGCCCCCGTCGCGGCGAGGAGATAGACGACGACCTTGTGCGGCTCGGTACGCCCTGCCTCGCGGCGCCCCTCGTCGATGAGCGCGCGGGCCCGCCGTACGCCGTCCGGTGAGGTGGAGGCCGTCAGGAGCGTCCCGTCGGCCTTGGCACCGGCGAGTCGGAGCGTACGGGGTCCGGTGGCGCCGGCGAACACGTCGACCGCCCCCTGAGGGGGCCAGTCGAGGCCGACGTCGTCCAGCTGGACGTACCGGCCACTCACTTTCAGCCGCTCCCCGCGCAACAGGGCGCGCAGGGCGTCCAGTTGCTCACCGAGGAGGGTGAGGGGCGAGGCGGCCCGCGCACCCACCTGTCCCATCCAGTCCTGCACACCATGTCCCACGGTCAGGACGGACCGGCCGGGGAACATGCGCTCCAGGGAGGCGGCCTCCATGGCGGTGACGGCGACGTTGCGCAGCGCCACGGGCAGCAGCCCGATCCCGACCCGCACCCGCTCCGTCCAGGCGAGAGCGGCCGCGGCCGTGGACACACCGCCCTCCAGGAAGCAGTCCTCCCACAACCACAGCTCCTCCAGCCCGACCTCGTCCGCGAGCCGGGCCACCGCGCGCAGGCGCTCGGGAGGGAGTTGGGGACGGAATACGACGCCGAGTCCAGTCATGGGACCTTCCTAACGGGCCCCAGCGGGCGGGACAACTCCTTTACGCGGGCGGTGCCCTTGGTACGGTCACCGCGGAGGTGGCGTGGGTATGGCGCATTGGCGGGACGGTCACGGGAGCTTGCTGATCCACCGGGACGACGGCGGGACCGGGACGGTCACCGTTCCGCTGGAGATCGCGACGTCGTACCGTGCGCGCACCAGGGGTCTGCTGGGCCGTGACTCGGTCGACGGGGCGCTCCTGCTCTCCCCCGCGAGCAGCGTGCACACCTTCGGCATGCGCATCCCCATCGATGTCGCCTACCTCGACCGCGGCCTCACCGTCCTGGCCGTACGCACGATGGAACCGGGCCGCCTGGGCCTGCCCCGGCTCCGTTCCCGGCATGTGCTGGAGGCGGCGGCGGGGGTCATGGCGGGATGGGGAGTGCGGCCCGGGGTGCGGGTGACCGTCGAACCCGGGTGAGTGTCAGTGGTGCCGTCCAGCATCCGGACATGCGAGCTTCAGGGACGTTCACGGTAGAGGAGTTCACCCCCGCGCCGGTGCGAGTGCCGGGGCCGGCGGTCGAGACGGCGGTGCCCGTCGGGGTGGCCACGATGCGGAAGCGGTACGAGGGGGAGATCGGCGGGGCGTCGGCGACGCTCTTCACCGCCGCGTACGACCAGGGCAGCGGGACCGGTGCGTATGTCGCCATGGAGTCCTTCGAGGGGTCCCTCCACGACCGGACCGGCACCTTCGACTTCGCCCACTCGGCCACGACCCTGGGGGAGGGCCGCGAGTCCGAGTTCTTCGTGATCGTGCCGGGCAGCGGGACGGGGGCGCCGGCCGGGATCCGAGGGGCCGGCGGCCTGGTGATCGACGCGGACGGCACCCATCGGATCCGGTTCGACTACGAGGTGGGTGAGTAGGCGGCTCACTGTTCGGTGCGCGGGAAGGAGACCTCGACCCGTCGGTTCTTCTTCCGGCCCGCCTCCGTGGAGTTGTCGGCGATCGGGTACTGCTCGCCGTAGCCGCGTACCTCGAAGGTGATGTCCGGGGAGTTCAGGTCCTGGTCGAGGACGGCCTGTACGGCGTTGGCACGCTGCCTGGACAGGACGTCGCCGTGGGCGGAGGAGCCGAGGTTGTCGGTGAAGCCGAAGACGCGGACCTGGGTCGCGTTCTGCTTCTTGATCTCCTCGGCGATCGTCGCGATGCGGGCCTTCGCCTCGTCGCCGAGCTTGGCGCTGTCCTTGCTGAACAGCACCTCGGCCTGCAGCGCGAACGTCACGTCCGCGTTGGTGTCCTCCCGGCGCTCGTCCCCGCTCTGGTCCTCGACGACCGACTTGATGTCCAGCACCTTGGGCTGCGCGAGAGTGGCGCCCTCGGGCAGCTTGAGGTCCGGATCGGTGGGGTCGACCTTGACGGGCGCACTGGCGGAGGGTTCCGTCCCCGGCGGTTCACTGGGTCCGGAGTCGTCGGCCCGGGCGAGGGTGAGGTTGGTGGCCGCGAGCAGGGCGGCGGCGGTGAGGGTGAGGGTGAGGCGGGGGTTGGTGGTCACTTCGGCCTCACCCGGAGATTTTGATGGTGGCCGTGGGGAAGCCGGGCAGCTGGAAGTTGACTTCGGATGTGGTGGTCGGGGGCGAGGGGAACTGCATGAAGACCGGCAACGACTCGCCAGCCTTGAGGGTCGGCAGACCTGTCGTGGTGAGTGGCCGTCCGTCCGTGTCGCGTAGGACGTAATAGCGCTTCTTCCCCTTGGAGTCGACCAGCGTGGCACCACCGAGTGAGCTGCCGTTCTTGATGATCTCCGTCTCGTTCCCACTGAGATTGGACGGAATGACCGCAGCACTCCCGCCGTCGTTCTTCAGGTTGCCGTTCACCGTGACGAAGCCGCCCGAGTCACGCGCGGCGGAGGTGATCTGAAGGAGCAGCCCGTTCGGTCCCTTCAGTTCCGCCAACGGCTGGTCGGATTGACCTTCTTGAGCACTCGGCTTGGACCCACCGCTCTTGGAAGCGGAGGCCGACTTCTCCGGCTTCTTGCTGTCGTCACCACCACCGCCACAGCCAGCTGCACCGCCGGCCAGGCAAGCCGCAACGACCAATGCGGCCATCCCCCTGCGGGCCTGCGCAGTGAACCGAATGCTCATCGCTCCGCTTCCTTCATCACTCGTCGTTCGCACATCAGTTGGCCAGGTGGACGTCGAAGAGGTCTTCGGGACCAGGAAGATCGGTGAGGTCATCCGGGCTCAGGTCCCAGTCCTTGCCGTCCCTGCAGGTGAGTCGCGGTAATACGTCGCCCCCACCCCCAATCGGCTGACAGAGGGGTTCGATCACGGCCTTGGCAACCGCCGAGGATTTGATGTTCTCCGTGCCGGGGACGACGGACTTTCCGACAGGCTTTTTGGTCTGGGCTTTCACCGTGAAGGTGAGCGGGTCCGGCGAGTCGCACTGCGCTTGCGCGTCGTTCTGCGCCGCCAGTTGATCAGCTCGCCAGCATGACGGTTCAAGCTCCACCCTGCCATGAAAAATTTCCAGCCACTTGGTCGGGTCCTTGAGGTCCTCGACCCACTTCCCAGCAAGTTGATCACGCCGGTCCTGAGCTGCGGCGAGAGCGGCGGCATCGGCTGCCGTCTGGGCGCCGCTCCGATTGACGGCTGCCTGGCCGACAGCGAGGTAGGCGAATGCAAGAAAGAGCAGACCCGCCACCACCGTGATGTAGATGGGGAAGGCCTGCCCTGCGTCACTGAAGCCAGGACGGCTCAGGTGATCTCGGCGATCTTTTCCTTGATCTTGTCGAGAATCGTCTGCCCGATATCCGTACCCGTAATGGCAAGGACGATCGCCACCACCACGGCGATGATCCCCAGGTACTCGACGGCGGTCTGCCCCTTGTCGTTGGTACGTCGCTGCAGCGCGACCACCAACCTCAGCATCAGGTCGCCCACGGTGCTCCCCTCCGGCTTCACTTCCGATCCTGGCAACGTAAGGCGAACCCGGGTGCTCCCCAAAGGGCCCCAGGACCCATTCCCGGGCCCAACGCCACCCCCGCCGGTCCATCTCACGCCACCCCCAACCACTTCGCGGCCGCCTGCGACCTGCTCGTGCTCTGGAGCTTGGCGAAGATGCGGTTGATGTGGTTCTTGACGGTCTTCTCGCTGATGAAGCAGGCGGCGGCGATCTGCTGGTTGGTCATGCCGGACGCGATGAGGTCCATGATCTCCGCCTCCCTGGTGCTCAGTTGGAACCGCGACCGCCACGACTGTCCCACATCAGATTGCAATTGCGAAAGCTTTTGGGATGGAACTTTGCCCAAATCGGCGCGAAGTTCGGCCCGGGCGTGTGCAGATGCACTCGACTCCACCTGGGGGAGTAACGCCTGCGCCGCCCGCGGCGTCATATGCGGCCGTCCCTCCCGGACGTCCCGTACCGCCCGCACCAGCTGCTCCGTCGTGAACTCCCCGTGCACCAGATAGCCCACCGCCCCCAGCCGCAACGCCTCCCGCACGGTCTCCGTCTCGTGGCTGTAGGTGAGCATCATGACGGGGGCCAGCCGCACCAGGTGGGGCAACGCCGAGATTCCGTCGACCCCCGGCATGCGGACGTCCAGGAGGATGACGTCGGGCCGGTGCCGCAGTGCCGCCTCGTACGCCTCGCGGCCGTCCGCCGCCTCCGCCACCACCGTGGTGTCCTCGCGGCCGGAGAGGAGGGCCGTGAGGCCCGCGCGGATGACGGGGTTGTCGTCGGCCACCACGAGGCGGATGGGAGCCGTGGCGGTCGGTGCCGGGAAGTCCCGGCCGGTGTCTCGGGATTGCTGCATCGGGTGCCTCCTCTCAGGTTTCCATGGCTGGGACGTCGGATCGCAGGGCGCGCAGCGGGACTTCCACTCTGACCTCCGTGCCCCGGTCGCGCTCGCCGCGGCCGATGCGGATGCGGGCCCCTGCCGTGGCGGCCCTTTCGACCATGCCCAGCAGACCGAAGTGACCGGAGTGACGCAGGCGTTCGAGGGTGGTGTCCGGCGGCAGGCCGTTGCCGTCGTCGTGGATCGTCAGGCGCAGCTGGTCGCCCTGGACTCCCGCGCTCAACTCAACCCGGGTCGCGCAGGCGTGCCGATAGGCGTTCTCCAGTGCCTCGGTGGCGATGGCCAGGAGGTGGCGGGCGAGGACGGGAGGGACGGGGGGAAGGCCGACCTCTGCCGGGGGGCGGAAGACGACGGGCACGTTGGTGCGTGCCGTGAAGACGTCGGCTCTGGCGGTCAGTTCGGCCCAGAGGTCCGCCGGCCGCGAAGGTGTCTCCTCCCGCCTCAGGTCCTCCAGCAGCTCCCGGGACTCCGCCGCCGCCCTGCGGGCCGAGCGGGACACCAGGTCGGCCTGTTGCCGGATGCGGTCCGGGTCGGGGTTCCCGGCGGCGGCCGTGCCGGCCAGGCCGTCGGCGGCGAGGGCGACGCCGTACAGGGTCTTGGCCACCGAGTCGTGCATCTCGCGGGCCAGACGCGCCCGTTCCGCGTGCACCGCCTCCGTCGCCGCCAGGCGGGCCTGGACCGCCGTCAGGGCCTGGGTGGCCGCGCCGAAGCGGAGCATCAGATTGCGCAGGGTCGAGCCCATGGCGCCGGCGACGACGCACAGGCCGGGCAGAAGGAGGGATTCGGCCACGCCCGTCTGCCGGTCCGGCTTCAGGGTGGTGTGCACCAGCAGCAGGATCAGGGACTGCAGGGAGGCGAAGCAGGCCGCGCCCCGCCAGCTGTAGACCAGGCCCGCCAGGAGCGGGGTGCAGACGCTGACGTAGGCGAGGGTGGTGTCCGGGCCCGCCGAGATCAGGAGCAGGGAGCCGAAGAGGGTGTCGGCCGCGAGGAGGCCGGGGTGGCGCAGGAGGAGGGGGCCGAAGCGCTCCCAGTCCCGGAAGAGGACGTAGGACACCATGAAGGTGACGACGACCGCCGCGCCGACCAGACGGACGCCCAGACCGGGGGCGGCGTTGAGCAGGGCGGCGGGAGCGGCCAGGACGATCATCGCCAGCCGGAAGCCGAAGACCTGGCGGCACATCGCCTGTAGGGCCCGTATCTGGATCTTCTCGGAAGGCGCCGGGAGCACACCCTCGGTCGCTTCCGCCGTCGTCGCGGCCGGCCGGGTCCGGCGGAGGCGGTCGAAGGGCGCGAGCCACCCCCTCGCCGTCTCCCGGAGGGACAGGCGCCTGTCCGGCCCCGTCGCGCCCATCGTCGTCATCCGCCGCTCACTTCCCCGTGAGCGAGCCGAAGTCCACGCCGGAGCCCAGCAGCAGGCCCGCGCCCAGCAGGAGCATCGTCGCCGGGACCATGAACGTGGTGATCATCAGCGTGGCCTTGGGCACCGCGCGGGCGGCCTTGCGGCGGGCGTTCTGGGCGTCCGTGCGGCGCATGTCCTTGGCCAGGGAGACGAGCGTGTCGACGATCGGGGCGCCCAGTTCCTCACCCTGCTGCAAGGCCGTCACGAACATCGCCACCTGCTCGGAGTCGTTGCGGCGGCGCAGTTCGGCGAAGGCCTGGCGGCGGCTCACGCCGAGGTCCATCTGGCGCAGGGTGATGCGCAGTTCGTCGGCCCAGGGTCCTTCGTAGCGCGAGGCGACCCGGTCCAGCGCCTGGCGGAAGCCGAGTCCGGCGCTGACCACCACCGCCAGCACGTCCAGGAAGTCCGGCAGGGTCCGCTCGATCACGTCCTTGCGGACGCGGATCGCCGACCAGATGCCGACCTCCGTCCAGAACGCCCCGAACAGCAGGAGCAGCAGCGCCACGAACCACTGGCCGCGGAGCAGGAAGACCAGGAATCCGACGCCGCCGAGGGCGCCGTACACCGCGCGGCGGGCGGCGTAGCGGTCGATGGTCAGACCGCCGGGGTTGCCCGCGAGGTCGATCCTGCGGCGGTACCTGGCCACCATGCGGGGACCCATCAGCCGCAGCACCGCGGGGGCGTACCGCATGCCCATGCGGTCGATCACCGAGTCCACCGCACCGGTGCGGGTGGCGCCGACCTCCAGGGCGACCGCCAGGTCACCGGGGAGCTTCGCGTCCGCGCGGTACATCCGGATGCCGGCGAAGACGCCCCAGACACCGAGGCCCATCAGCAGGGCGAGCAGGAATGCCATTCGTTCAGCCCCCTCACACGTCGATCCGGCTCATACGGCGGATGAGGACGAAACCGACGGCGTACATGGCGAACGCGATGATCACGCAGGCCTGGCCGACCGGTGAGCCGGTCATGCGCTCCAGGGCGCCGTCCTTGACCCCGTTCATCAGGAACAGGGCACCGATCCCGAGGACGGGGACGGCGTACGACGTCATCGTCACCTGGGAGAGCTGGGTGCGGATCTCGCGCCGGGTCTCCTTGCGTTCCTCCAGGGTCTCGGTCAGGTTGCGGAGCGCGCTGACCACCTGGCCGCCCGCCCGGTTGGAGAGGACCAGGGTGGTGACGAGTACGACCAGCTCGCGGGACGGGAGCCGGTCCGCGAGCTCACCCAGCGCGTCGTCCAGGGAGTGGCCGATCGCCAACTGGTCGGCGACCTTGGCCAGCTCCTCGCCCGCCGGCGCCTCCAGCTCCTCGGCGGCCATGCCGATCGCGGTGCGCAGGGCCAGGCCGGCCTGGGTGGCGTTGGCCAGGATGCGGGCCAGTTCGGGGAGTTGGTTGATGAAGCGCTCGATGCGTTTCTGCCGCTGCCAGTTGAGGAACTGCACCGCCGCCCAGACGCCGAGGAGTCCCGCGAGCGGGCCGAAGAAGGGGGCCAGGGTGGCCTGGCCGATCAGCCACAGCGCGGCGACGGTGGCGAGCATGTAGACGAAGAACTCGCCCGGGGTGACGTCCAGGCCCGTGGCGGCCAGTCTCAGCTCCAGCCTGCGGCCCAGTGCCGTACGGCGCAGACGGCGGTCGAGGTCGCGGAACCGGCGCCTGCGGCCCGCGGCCGGCAACTGGCCGGTGTGCGACAACCGCTCGACCAGCTCGGCCCGTTGCGCCCGGCCGGCCGCGTAGGCGTGCACACCGGCGACGGCCAGTACGCAGGTCAGCAGCGCGACACCGGTGGTGAGCCGGACGAGGGTGTGGAGTTCCATGGGGTGGCCTACCTGGCTTCTCGGGTGGCGAGCTGGTCCGCGGAGTGGGCGACGCCGAAGGCCTGCGGGGCGGACTGGCCCGCCATGTACAGACGGTCGGCGGTGCGTCGCGGGAGCGGGAAGTACTCGAAGGTGCCGTACACGCGGCCGTCCGGGGTCATGGGTCGTGCGTGGAACCGGGCGACGGTCGCCAGCCGGTACGGCTCCCCGCCGTGGCTGTCCAGCAGGGCGATCTCGGTGATGCGCCGGGCGCCGTCGGCGAACCGGGTGAGCTGGACGATGACGTCGACGGCGCTGTTGATCTGGTCGTGCAGGGCCACGAAGGGCACCTCGACGTCGGACATGGAGGCCAGGGTCTGCAGGCGGGTGAGGGCGTCCTCCGCGCTGTTGGCGTGGACGGTGGCCAGCGAGCCGTCGTGTCCCGTGGACATCGCCTGCAGCATGTCGAGGGACTCGCCGCCACGGACCTCGCCGACGACGATCCGGTCGGGCCGCATGCGCAGCGAGTTGCGGACCAGGTCGCGGATGGTGACCTGACCCTTGCCCTCGACGTTGGGCGGCCGCGACTCCAGCCGGACCACGTGGGTCTGCTGGAGCTGGAGTTCGGCGGAGTCCTCGATGGTGATGATGCGTTCGTGCGCGGGGATGAGCCCGGACAGCGCGTTGAGCAGGGTCGTCTTGCCGGTGCCGGTGGCCCCGGAGACGATGATGTTGAACTTCGCCTGCACCAGCCCCGCCAGCAGGAACACCATGTGCTCGTCGAGGGAGCCGAAGCCGATCAGCTCCTGCAGGGTGAAGGAGCGCGGGAAGCGCCGGATGGTGAGCGTGGGGCCGGTCAGCGACAGCGGCGGGATGATCACGTTGACCCGCTCGCCGGAGGGCAGGCGGGCGTCGACCATCGGGTTGGACTCGTCCACCCGGCGGTTGACCGTGGAGACGATCCGCTCGATGGTCTGCATCAACTGGTCGGCGGAGACGAAGCGGAGCGGCAGCTGCTCCACCCGGCCGCCGCGCTCGACGAAGATCGCGTCCGGCCCGTTCACCATGATCTCGGTGATGGACGCGTCCTCCAGGAGCGGCTCCAGGATGCCGAGTCCGAGTGCCTCGTCCACCACCCGGCGGATCAGCTGCGAGCGCTCCACCGTGGACAGCACCGGGCCCTCGCGGCTGATGATGTGCCCGAGCACCCGCTCCAGCCGCGCCCGGCGTTCGGCGGCGGCGAGCGAACTCATCTCCGCGAGGTCGATCTCCTCCAGCAGCTTGGCCCGGTAGGAGGCGACCAGATGCCCGTCCTCGCCCCGGCTGCCGTGCTCCTCGGGAGTGCTGATGCGTGCCCGCAGGCTCATGGGTTCGCTTCTCCTCGGTCAGTGGTCGAGGGGCATGGTGGCGATCTTCCGGGCGGGGCCGAAGTGCCAGCCGGGGACGATCCGCGGAATGTCCACGGTGGCGGTGACGGTGACCGTGTCGCGGCCCGGCGCCTCGGTGCACCTCACCGTCAGCCCCCCGCTGACGGCCTGCGCGCACGCCTGCTGAGCGCTCTGTTCCAGCGAGGCGGCCCGCGCCCCCGCCCGAGCCGCCGTACCGGCCTGCTCGGCCGCGTAGGCGACCGCCCCGATCTGGAAGCCGGCCAGCCCGACGATCAGCAGGATCGGCACGAACCCCAGGTACTCGATGGCGACTTGCCCGCGATCACGTCCCCTTCGGCACAGCATCTCAGTCCTTCACCTCCTCCACGGCACCGGCGTGGCCGTGCACCGTGACGGGAAAGTCGATCGAGCCGGGAAAGAGGACGGGGACCTTGAGGGCCACGTCAGCGGTCACGTAGCCGGTCCCGTCGCACCGCTCCACCCGGGCACCCCCTCGCCACGCTCCCGACAAGTGCTTCAGTGCGGCCTGCTCGCACACGGCGAAGCGCTCCCCCCGGGGCGCCGCCGTCCCCGCGCGTACGCCCTCGTCCGCAGCATTCCCCGCGAGCGTGTAGGCGTACCCCACGAGCACGCACTGCCACATCAGCACCAGGGTCAGGACGATCAGCGGGGTCATCCCGAGGAACTCGATACTGACCTGCCCCCGGTCGTCCCTTCGCGGGTGTCTCATCGGCCCTCACTCCTTCCGCCGCCGGAAGCCGACCGAGCCGCGGCCCCCGCCCCGGTGCGACCCCTCGGCCGTCCTGGCGAGCCCCAGCTCCCCGGCGAGGGCCCACAGCGCCTGCTTCACCGTGCTCCTGCTGTCGAGCTCGTGCAGCCGTCCGGCGTCCACGACCGCCTGGAGTTCCTTGAAGTTGGCGGGGACGGCCGTGCGTGCCAGCGCCGTACCGGTGATGCGTTGCACCAGCGCGGGCTGGATCTCCGTACTGCGCGTATGGCGGTTGACGACCACCGTCGTCTCCTCGGCCTTGCGGATCTGCAGCCGGTCCCACATGCGTACGGTCCGTTTGGCGGCGCGGACGGCGACCACGTCCGGGGTGGCCACCAGCACGGCGGTGTCGGCCATCTCCACCGCGGCCGCGCCGGCGCCGCTGAGCTGGGCGCCGCAGTCGACCACCACCACCTCGTAGCGGGAGCGCAGGGCGCTGATGATCTGCCGGGCGGCGCGGTCGGTGACCTCTTCGCCGCGTTCGCCCTCGCCGGGGGCGAGGAGCAGGGCGAGGCCGGTGTCGTGGCGGAAGACGGCGTCGGCCAGGACGCGCGGGGAGATGTCGGTGATGGCGGCCAGGTCCACGACGGAGCGGCGGAACTGGACGTCCAGGTAGGAGGCGATGTCACCGGCCTGGAGGTCCAGGTCGAGCAGGGCGGTGGCCCGGCCGGAGGCCTGGGCGGCGAGGGCGAGCTGGATCGCGGCCAGGGTGGCGCCGACGCCTCCCTTGGCGCCGCTGACCGTGACGACCGTGCCGCCGGCCCCGCCGAACACGTCGGCGCCGTGTCCGAGGTGGCGCCGTACGCCGGTGGACCACTGGGCGACCGCCTGGACGCGGCTGGCCAGTTCCTCGTACGACAGCGGGAGCGCGACCAGGCCGCGGGCGCCGGAGTCCATGGCCGCGGCGAACAGGCCGGGGCTCGCGTCGGTGGTGACGAGGATGACGCCGACGGCCGGGAAGCGCAGGGCGACCTCGCGGATCAGCTCCAGGGCCGGGACCGGGCCGATCCGCTCATGGACGACGACCACTTCGGGCAGTTCGTCCACCGACTCGGCGGCGAGCCGGGCGAGCGTGTCGACCAGCTGGGTGGAGTCACCTACGGGCGGCTGCGGTTCGGCGTCGGGGAGCTGGCTGAGCAGCGTGGTGAGGGAGCGGACTGCGTCCGGGTCCGCACCGGCCGGGAGGATCCTGGTGGGCATGCGGGCCGCCTCTCACTTGTCCGTCGCGAGTTCGTAGGTGCGGTCCTTGTCCGGGACGCCGGTCGCGCCGCCCGGGGCCACCAGGGCGAGCCGGACGCGCTGGGCGAAGGACTCGGCATAGGTGATGCGCTGGGCGTCGAGGGTGGAGAGCGCGAAGGTGATCGGGACGGCCTCGCTGGGCTGCTGCTGGTTCTTGCTGTTGTCGGGGTCGAGGGCGGTGATCCGGCCGACGTCGAGGACCCGGGCGCCGGTGACGATGATCTTCGACTGGTCGGGGTCGCCTTCCTTCTTTCCCTCGAAGGTGGCATAGACGTTGACGCGCGAGCCGGGCGTGATCTTGCCCGCGACTCCGGTCGCCGCGTCGATCATGATGGCGACCTCCTGCTGACCCGGCTGGAGGGCGGGCTGGTCGACGATCATGTCGCTCTGGAGCAGGGAGCCGGCGCGCAGGGTGGTCACGGCGATCTTGCCCTGGATCTGCCGCAGGTCGGTGACGGCGTTGCCGGACAGCCACCGTTCGGGCATCTCGATCTTCTCGAACTGGCCGGTGTTCAGCGCGGTGTACGGCTTCACGTCGGACTTGACCCGGTAGGCGGCGACCTCGGGGCCGACCTTGGAGTTCACGTCGTGGACGACGGAGAGCACGCCGGCGAACGCGCCGAGAGCGCACAGGGCCGACAGGATCAGGATTATCACGCCTCGGCGCTGACGGGAGTTCATGAACCGTGCAACCTCATTGGGGGAATCGGTCGAGCGGGATGTGGGTCTTGGTGCGGGTCAGGCGGACGTTCGCTGTTCCAGGGCGCGGGGGGCCTGCGGCTCGTACACGGGCGGGGTGGCGGAGCAGAAGACGCAGAGGTCGCCGATGACGTCGAGGCCGCACCAGTGGCAGCTGGACTGACGTACCGAGGTGACCAGTTGGTACAGGACCGACAGATCGGCGAGGTAGCTGCAGAACTCGATGACGCGGCCGGTCCCCCACCACCGTGGGGACTCGGCGGGCAGCGGGGTCTCGCGCAGCCCGTGCGCGGTCCACTCCTTGGCGAGGCCCGCGATCCAGTCGGTCTGCAACTGCCCCCTGGCGACGAGCATCCAGGTGCTGAACTCGGGTCCCTTGAGCGTGGCGCCGGGGGCTACCTTGACGAGCTGCGGCTCGGGGTGGGCGACGACGGCGAACTGACTGCCCGGCACCCATGACTTGGCGTGCGCCTTGAGCCCGACCGGCACCCGGTCCAGTCTGGCGACCGAGCCGAGTACGGCGCCGGCGTGGATGTAGTGGGTGAGCAGCCTGCCCGCGGAGGCGAGCACGCCGGGGCTCAGATCGCAGGAGGCGAGCTGCCGCAGCTGCCGGGCGAGGACGGCGATGCCGAGCGGGGGCAGTTCGGGCCGGAAGAGGGCGATCCGGTCGCTCTCCAGCAACGACCGCAGGGTGTACAGCCGTCGTACGACGGGTTCCGGGGTGGCCCGTGAGCACACGACGACGACGTACCCGTACTGCTCGGTCAGGGCGTGGAGTTCGGTCAGGGCATGCTCCAACGGCCGCTGGTCGAGGCCGCGCAGCACGACGGCGGGCACGGTCCGTTCGTCCTGCACCGGCAGTGCCATGTCGGCACTGGTCACGGCAATGGCAGTTGGCACGCGCAGCTCCCCGCTCTTCACACCCTTCGGCCCACCGGTGTAACTCCAATGCGCCAGGACGACTTCATTGCGTGACTACCTGAGCACTGTATCCACGCCCCAATGACCGGAGAACAGCGTTTGTGCAGCCCGTGTGGAACTCCATGGGCGCAAGTCCCGCCAAAACCGGACAGGTTGAGCGTCGGAACGGAGATGGTTTTGGTCTGGACCTCTTGACAGCGAGATTGGTCTGGACCAACTTGTACGCCAGCGGTGGCCACCGTCCCTCACCCCTCTCCCCGCCGACTCCCCCACCGGAGGCCCCAGTGGACCGCGCATCAGGCATACCCAGACCACGCAGACGACGGATCGCCACGTGGTCCGCCGCCACCGCCCTCGCCCTGTCGGTCGCGGGCCTCGCCGCCACCCCCGCGTCGGCGGCCGACGTCAACAACGCCAGGAACGCGGGCTTCGAGTCGGGCCTGGCCAACTGGACCTGTACGGCCGGCAGCGGCACGACGGTCTCCTCCCCGGTCCACTCCGGCTCCTCGGCGCTGAAGGCGACACCGGCCGGCCAGGACAACGCCCAGTGCACCCAGTCGGTGGCCGTGAAGCCCAACTCCACGTACACGCTGAGCGCGTGGGTGCAGGGCGGCTACTCCTACCTGGGCGTGACGGGCACGGGAACGACGGACGTCTCGACGTGGACGCCGGACACCACGTCCTGGAAGCAGCTCTCGACGACGTTCACGACGGGCGCGTCGACGACGTCGGTCACGGTGTACACCCACGGCTGGTACGGCCAGGCGGCCTACTACGCCGACGACGTCTCGGTCTACGGCCCCGACGGCGGCGGTGGCGGCGACCCGGCCCCCACGGTCCCGTCCGCGCCGACCGGCCTGGCGGTCTCCGGCACGACCTCCTCCTCGGTCTCCCTCTCCTGGTCCGCGGTCTCGGGGGCCACGGGCTACAACGTCTACCGCAACGGCACGAAGGTGACGGCGGTGACGGGCACGTCGGCGACGGTGACCGGCCTGTCGGCGTCGACGTCGCACTCCTTCCAGGTCACCGCGACCAACTCGGCGGGTGAGTCGGCGAAGTCGGCGACCGTGACGGGCACGACGACCGCGACCGGCGGAGGCGGTGGTGGCGGCGCCCTCCCCAAGCACGCGGTGACGGGCTACTGGCAGAACTTCAACAACGGCGCGACGGTCCAGAAGATCTCGGACGTCCCCTCCGCGTACGACATCATCGCGGTGGCCTTCGCGGACGCGACCTCGACGCCGGGCGCGGTGTCCTTCAACCTGGACTCGGCCGGCCTCGGCGGCTACACGGTCGACCAGTTCAAGGCGGACATCAAGGCCAAGCAGGCGGCGGGCAAGAAGGTCATCGTCTCGATCGGCGGCCAGAACGGCACGGTGTCGATCAGCGACTCCACGTCGGCGACGAACTTCGCGAACTCGGTCTACTCCCTGATGCAGACGTACGGCTTCGACGGCGTCGACATCGACCTGGAGAACGGCCTCAACGCGACGTACATGACGCAGGCACTGCGCTCCCTGTCGTCGAAGGCGGGCTCATCTCTCGTCATCACGATGGCCCCGCAGACGATCGACATGCAGTCGACGTCGAACTCCTACTTCCAGACGGCCCTGAACATCAAGGACATCCTCACGGTCGTCAACATGCAGTACTACAACAGCGGTTCCATGCTGGGCTGCGACGGCAAGGTGTACAGCCAGGGCTCGGTGGACTTTCTCACCGCGCTGGCCTGCATCCAGCTGGAGGGCGGCCTCTCCCCGTCCCAGGTCGGCCTCGGCCTCCCGGCGTCCACCAGCGGCGCGGGCAGCGGCTACGTCTCCCCCACAGTGGTCAACAACGCCCTGGACTGCCTGAGCAAGGGCACGGGCTGCGGCACCTTCAAGCCCTCCAAGACCTACCCCGACCTGCGGGGCGCGATGACCTGGTCGACGAACTGGGACGCGTCCTCGGGCAACGCGTGGTCGAACTCCGTCGGAGCGCATGTCCACGCGATGCCGTGAGCCGACCCTCTCTCTGCGAGGACGCCCGGGCCCTGGTAGGGGGTCCGGGCGTCCTCGTCCTGCTCTTCCGTAGGGTGAAGGAATCAGCACTGCCACCGCAGCAGTCACGTGACGTCATCCACCAGTTGGCCAAGGAGCTGTGAGGACCGGCATGACCACCTCCACCGCATGGAAGAAGTCGTCCTTCTCTGGCGGAGGCGAGGGCAACGACTGCGTCGAAATAGCGGACCTCGACACCCACATGTCCGTCCGCGACTCCAAAGCCCCGGCCCGAGCCACCCTCACTTTCCCCGCCACGGCCTTCGTCCCCTTCGTCGAAGCCCTGAAGGAGACCCGCTCCCTCACGGTCGACTGATGCCTCCCCGCCTGGGAGAAACCCTGGCCGCCATGGGGGCGTACGAAGCCCCCGGCGCCTACGACGCCTTCCTCGGCGCGCTCGGCGGCTCACCGGCCCGCTTCCCCGTGCTGATCCGGCGCGCCGAGGTCGCCCTGGACGTCTCGGATCTCGACCCGGACCAGTTGAGAGACGCCTTTCGCGGTGCCGTCGAGGATGTCGGGCAGGACGTCTGGGCGGCCTGGCCGGCCGAGTGCAAGGCGGTACGCGTCCCCTATCGCGCCGTACTCGAACGGCTCGACGACCTCTGGTACCCGAGCCAGGACGACCTGGTGATCATCGACGGCGACGAGCGGGTCGTCGTACTGGACCACGAGGAGCGGCTCTTCCTCACCCGGGCCGACGCGAGGTTGTGGATCCACTCCGTGGAGCAGCGGGACGCGGCGGCCGCCACGTGCATCGTCCGGTGCGTGGGCGGTGTCGTGCGCGTCGGGCAGCGGTTCGCCATTGGTCCGGACGGCGGCACGAGCGGGGACACGCCGCCGGAGGGCGCGCCTTCCGTCACCCTCACGAGGATTCTCGAGTACGAGCGGCCGGTGGACTTCGTGCATCCGCCCCACAGCGCCAAGGCCCGCCTGACGGGCAACGGCGTGGCCCTGCTGGAGAAGGGCGCCGTCATCACCGCCGTCGCGGACTCCCCGACGGCCCGCTGAGGCCCCGTTGGCTGTTACACACTTTCGGGCGAGGGCCCGAGTGCCGTCAGGCGGCATACAGCCATGATCAGGCCCCAAGTCCAGCATTCAGTGCGTAAATGGACATTGCATCCATCAGTCACGGATATATCCATGATTCGTAACAGCGATCGTGTTTTCGTGATCAGGCACCGCCGGCGGCAGCAAGGTGTGTGCGTGCGGCCGACCGGCCGCATGCACACCGCACCCCCTGCCCGCAGCCCCGGGCCGCGATCAGCGGGGTGTGCACAGCCCTTGCAAAGGGGGACTTCGTGTCCGCTTCCGTTTCTGTAACCGCTCGCCGTGTCGCTGCCGCCGCCGTTGCGGCCGCCGCCGTCGTGGGCGCGGCGGCACTGCCGGCCTCGGCGGCCGACCACGATCACGGCCGCTCGTACCGCTCGCAGGTGGTCATCGGCGGCGTGCAGCACCTGTCGGCCCGCTACGACCGCTCCCTGAACAAGGAGTGGGTGGAGATCTCCAACCAGAGCCGTCGGGACGTGAACCTGAGCGGGTGGACGCTGTCGGACGAGGGCGGCCACACCTACACCTTCCGGCACTACCGGCTGGCGGGCCACGCGACCGTTCGCGTTCACACCGGCATCGGCCGGGACAGCAGGAACGACCTGTACCAGGACCGGCGCAGGTCCGTGTGGGACAGCCGCGACACCGCCACCCTGCGCAACGAGCACGGCCGTCTCGTCGACTCCACCTCGTGGGGCTACGGCCACCGTGGCCACCGCGACGGCGGATGGCACGGTGGTCACCGCTGACCCACACCTCGCGCCGGTGAGCACTGACCGGCACAGCAGTCCGTAGCCGGCAGCGGGGGGGGGGGGGGGGGGGGGGGGGGGGGGGGGGGGGGGGGGGGGGGGGGGGGGGGGGGGGGGGGGGGGGGGGGGGGGGGGGGGGGGGGGGG